>NZ_JBFBDY010000329.1:0-7071 GCF_040683475.1 Kitasatospora sp. NPDC093558
GCCGTCGTCACGATCGAGGACAACGGCCGCGCGGGCGGCGTCGGCGCCGCCGTGGCGCAGGCGCTGCGCGACGCCGACGTGGACCTGCCGGTGCGCGACTTCGGCATCCCGCAGGAGTTCCTGGACCACGCGACCCGGGCCGAGATCCTGGCGGAGATCGGCCTCAACGCCCCGGACATCGCCCGCAAGGTGACCGCTCTGGTGGCCGGTCTGGACAAGGCCGCCGCCGGGGCCCGCGTCGAGGCCTGAGCCCCGCCGCCGGGGCCATTTGCCCCAACTCTGTAACAGCTCGTCACAAGACGAGCCGATAATCGCACCGAAAGGCGGGACCGGCGCTGCCCGCGCCGATCCCGCCCGGTAGGTTGTGATGGTGCCGACCACCCCCACCCACCCCCGCCTCGCCGGGCTGGCCCAGCGCCTGCCCGAGCGCGTCCGTACCCACGTGCAGAACGGGTACTGGACCAGGCTGGTGCCGGTGCTGGCACTGGTGGCGCTCGCCACCCACATCCCCTCCTTCGCCCGGCCGGTGTGGAGCCCCGACGAGGGCTTCCTGGCCACCCAGGCCCGGATGCTGGCCGACGGCGGGGTCCTGTACGACACCGTGGTCGACCGCAAGCCGCCGCTGTTGCCCTGGCTCTACCAGGCCTGCTTCGCCGTCTTCGGCTCCGCCTCGCTGTGGCCGCTGCGCACCCTCGCGGTGGTCGCCCACCTGGTCACCGCGATCCTGCTGGCCTCCATCGCCCGCGGCCGCTGGGGCAACCGGGCCGGCGCCGGCGCCGGGCTGCTCTATCTGCTGGTCTCCATCGGGCTCTCCCCGGAGGACACCCAGGCGGCGACCTTCGAGGTCTTCATGCTGCCCGCCATGGTGGCCGCCTTCCGCTACGCCGAGCGCCGCCGCTGGCTGGCCGCCGGCATCGCCGTCGCGCTCTGCTCGCTGACCAAGCAGACCGGCGGCGCCGTGCTGCTCCCGGTGCTGTGGATGCTCCTCCAGGACGCCCGCCGGCGCGGGGTGCGCTGGCCGCCCGCCCTGTTCAAGATCGGCTTCGGCTTCGCGCTGCCGATAGCGCTCGTCGCGGTCATCCTGACCAAGCCCAAGGGCTTCCTCTTCTGGGTGGTCACCGGCAGCGGCGACTACGCCTCCTTCGGCGGCGCCTGGCTGCAGATGACCGGCCGCGCGCTCGGCAACTCCGCCATCCTGGCCGCCGCGGGACTGGGCTTCCTGCTCCCGGTGGGCCGGCGCCTGTGGCTCAAGCACCGCCACCGCCCGCTGCCGGTGGCCGGCGAGGAGCACGGCTCCACGACCGACCTGTGGATGTGGCTGCTCTCGTCGGCCGTCGCGGTCAGCGTGGGCTTCCACTTCTTCGGCCACTACTACCTCCAGCTGATCCCCCCGCTGGTGCTCCTGGGCACCGGCGCGGTGGCCACCTCGGCGGTCCGCTGGAAGCCCGTCCTGGTGTACACGACGGTCGCCTCCACCGTCTTCTGGGGCCTAGCCCTGGCCTGGCCGGGGGAGCGGCTCAGCCGCACCACCGAGGTCGCCACCGCGGTGGCCGCCCAGACCACCCCCAAGGACACCGTGCTGGTCTGGGGCATGCACCCCGAGCTGTACTGGCTGGCCGACCGCAAGCCCGCCACCCGCTACCTGACCGCCGGCTTCCTCACCAACTACAGCGGCGGCAAGGACGGCAACCCCAACGTGGGCGAGCAGTTCAGCGTCTCCAACGCCTGGCAGACCTTCGACAAGGAGCTCGCCAACGGCCTGCCCGAGGTCTTCGTGGACGACTCCGGCATCGCCCCCTACCAGCCCGTCATGGTCCCCCGGATCGAGAACCTGCTGGACACCCACTACGAGATGATCGGCGTCATCGGCGACACGGTCTTCTACCGCCTCAAGCACTGACCCGCCTCAGGCACTGACCCGCCTCAGGCACTGACCCCTCCCCGGCGGGTGACACGAAGGAGCCCCGGTGACCGTCCAGGTCACCGGGGCTCCGCCGTTCGTACGGGCTACGCCTTACGCGGGCACCGAGGCCACGCCGGGGGCGAGGAACTTCTTGCCGTTCACCCGCTCCGAGACGCCCTCACGGTCCAGGTACGGGGTGATCCCGCCCAGGTGGAAGGGCCAGCCGGCACCGGTGATCATGCAGAGGTCGATGTCCTGCGCCTCGGCGACGACACCCTCCTCCAGCATCAGGCCGATCTCCTGCGCCACGGCCTCCAGGGAGCGGTTCAGGACCTGCTCCTCGGTGAGGACCGAGTCGCCGAAGGCCAGCAGCTCCAGTACCTCGGGGTCGAGGACCTGCTTGCCGTCCACCCAGGTGTAGAAGCCGCGCTTGCCGGCCTTGACCACCTTGCCGAGGTTCTCGGAGACGGTGAACCGCTCCGGGAACGCGCCGTGCAGGGTCTCCGAGACGTGCAGCGCGATGGCCGGGCCGACCAGCTCCAGGAGCATGATCGGGGACATCGGCAGGCCGAGCGGCTCGACGGCCTTCTCGACGGTGGCGATCGGGGTGCCCTCGTCGATGATGTTCTGGATCTCGCCCATGAAGCGGGTCAGGATCCGGTTCACCACGAACGCCGGGGCGTCCTTGCACAGCACCGAGGTCTTCTTCAGCTTCTTCGACACGGCGAAGGCGGTGGCCAGCGAGGCGTCGTCGGTCTTGTCGCCGCGGACGATCTCCAGCAGCGGCAGGATCGCGACCGGGTTGAAGAAGTGGAAGCCGACGACCCGCTCGGGGTGCTTCAGCTTCGAGGCCATCTCGGTGACCGACAGCGAGGAGGTGTTGGTCGCCAGCACGCAGGTCGGCGAGACCACGTTCTCCAGGTCCGCGAAGACGGTCTGCTTGACGCCCATCTCCTCGAACACGGCCTCGATGACGAAGTCCGCGTCGCCGAAGGCGGCGGCCTTGTCGAGCGAGCCGGTGACCAGGCCCTTGAGGCGGTTGGCCTTGTCCTGGCCGATGCGGCCCTTGCCGAGCAGCTTGTCGATCTCGGCGTGGACGTAGCCGACGCCCTTGTCGACGCGCTCCTGGTCGATGTCGGTGAGGACCACCGGCACCTCCAGACGGCGGGCAAACAGCAGCGCCAGCTGCGAGGCCATCAGACCGGCGCCGACGACGCCGACCTTGGAGACCGGGCGGGCCAGCGACTTGTCCGGCGCGCCGACCGGGCGCTTGGCCCGGCGCTGCACCAGGTTGAAGGCGTAGATGCCGCTGCGCAGCTCGCCGCCCATGATGAGGTCGGCCAGGGCCGCGTCCTCGGCGTCGAAGCCGGCCTGCAGGTCCTGGTCCTTGACCTGGGCGATGATGTCCAGCGCCCGGTAGGCGGCCGGGGCCGCGCCGTGCACCTTGCCGTCGGCGACCAGCCGGCCCCAGGCGACGGCGTCGTCCCAGGCCTTGCCGCGGTCGATCTCCTCGCGCTGGACGGCCAGGTCGCCCTTGAGGACCTTGGCCGCCCACAGCAGCGACTGCTCCAGGAAGTCGGCCGGCTCGAAGATCGCGTCGGCGATCCCCAGCTCGAACACGTCCTTGCCCTTGAGCTGCTTGTTCTGCGCCATCGAGTTCTCGATGATGACCTTGACGGCCTTCGCGGGGCCGATCAGGTTCGGCAGGATGGTGCAGCCGCCCCAGCCGGGGACGAGGCCGAGGAAGACCTCGGGCAGCGAGAACGCCGGGACGCCCGCCGACACGGTGCGGTAGTCGCAGTGCAGGCCGACCTCGACGCCGCCGCCCATCGCCGCGCCGTTGTAGAAGGCGAAGGTGGGGACGGGCAGCGCGGCGATCCGCTTGAAGACCTCGTGGCCGCCCTTGCCGATGGCGAGCGCGTCCGCGTGCTCCTTGAGCAGCTCGACGCCCTTGAGGTCGGCGCCGACGGCGAAGATGAACGGCTTGCCGGTGATCGCGGCGCCGACGATCGTGCCCTCGGCGGCCTCGGCCTCGACCTGGTCCAGCGCCACGCTCAGCTTCAGCAGCGAGCCCGGGCCGAACGTGGTCGGCTTGGTGTGGTCGAAGCCGTTGTCCAGGGTGATCAGGGCCAGCTTGCCGGCCTGCAGCGGCAGGTCCAGGTGGCGCACGTGGGCGGTCGTGACGACCTCGCCCGGGAACAGCTCGGCGCCGTGCTGGAGCAGCTCAGTGGTGTTGCTCATGCTCACTTACCACCCTCGACCTGAGACGACTTTTCCGCTCCGCTCCAATGCGGGTTCTCCCAGATGACGGTGCCGCCCATGCCGAAGCCGATGCACATCGTGGTGAGGCCGTAGCGGACGTCCGGGCGCTGCTCGAAGCGGCGGGCCAGCTGGTTCATCAGGCGCACGCCGGAGGAGGCCAGCGGGTGGCCGAAGGCGATCGCGCCGCCGAACGGGTTGACCCGCTCGTCGTCGTCCGCGATGCCGTAGTGGTCGAGGAAGGACAGCACCTGGACGGCGAAGGCCTCGTTGACCTCGAAGGCCTGGATGTCGTCGATGGTGAGGCCGGCCTTGGCCAGCGCCTTCTCGGTGGCCGGGACCGGGCCGATGCCCATGACCTCGGGCTCGACGCCGGCGAAGGCGTAGGAGACCAGGCGCATCTTGACCGGGAGGCCGAGCTCCTCGGCGACGTCCTCGGCGGCCAGCAGCGAGGCGGTGGCACCGTCGTTCAGACCGGCCGAGTTGCCCGCGGTGATGTTGCCGTGCGGACGGAACGGGGTCTTGAGGCCGGCCAGCGACTCCATCGTGGTGCCCGGGCGCATCGGCTCGTCCACGGTGGCCAGGCCCCAGCCGGTCTCGCCGACCTCGGGGTTGGTGTTGCGGATCGTGATCGGCACCAGGTCGGGCTGGATGTCGCCGTTGGCGTACGCCTTGGCGGCCTTCTCCTGGGAGCGCACGGCGTAGGCGTCGCAGCGCTCCTTGGTGATGTGCGGGAAGCGGTCGTGCAGGTTCTCCGCGGTCATGCCCATGAACAGGGCGGACTCGTCGACCAGCTTCTCGGAGACGAAGCGCGGGTTCGGGTCGACGCCCTCGCCCATCGGGTGGCGGCCCATGTGCTCGACGCCACCGGCCACGACGATGTCGTAGGCGCCGAAGGCGATGCCGCCGGCGGTGGTGGTGACGGCGGTCAGCGCACCGGCGCACATGCGGTCGATCGCGTAGCCGGGCACGGACTTGGGCAGGCCGGACAGCAGGGCGGCGGTGCGCCCGATGGTCAGACCCTGGTCGCCGATCTGCGTGGTGGCCGCGATGGCCACCTCGTCGATGCGCTCGACGGGCAGGTTCGGGTTACGGCGCACGAGCTCCCGGATGCACTTGACGACGAGGTCGTCGGCGCGCGTCTCGTGGTAGATGCCCTTCGGGCCGGCCTTGCCGAACGGGGTGCGGACGCCATCGACGAAGACGACGTCCCTCGCGGTACGAGGCACGGGGGCTCTCCTCCCAGGGACCAACATTTGAGGTGGGCAGGCTGCCGCCGGCGAAGACCCGAGCGGCGCCGCTTCACCGCCATGCTACCGGTCGGTAACCAACCTGCCCAGGCCCCTCGGACTGTTCACCCGGTGTGTCCCGCGACACGTCCGACCAGGACCGCGCCCCGATGGCGGCTCCGGACGCACGGAAGGGGGACGCCGTCCGTGCGGACGGCGTCCCCCTTCGGCGAACGCGTGAGGTCAGCCCTGTGCGGCCGCGGCGGCGGCGAACGCGGCGGCCACCACCGGCGCCACCAGGTCGACCTGCCACTGCCGGGCCCCGAGGCCGCGCAGCGCGGCGGCCACCCCGGTGGCGCCCGCGTCGGCCGGCGGCTCCCACGAGACCCGGCGGACCAGGTCGGGGGTGATCAGGTTCTCGGCCGGCAGGTTGTGCTTCTCGGCCAGCTCGCTGACGGCGCTGCGCGCGCCGGACAGCCGGGCGGCGGCGACCGGGTCCTTCTCGGCCCAGGCCCGCGGCGGCGGCGGTCCGTCGTGCGGCGCGGCGGCCGGCGGCAGCTGGTTCTCCGGCACCTCCCGGCCCCGCTGCACGGCGGCCAGCCACTGCTCCAGCTGGCGCCGGTGCACCCGCGGCCCGAAGCCCTGGACGGCCTGGAGCGCGGCGATGTTCAGCGGCATGGCCAGCGCGGCGTTGACGATCGCGGCGTCGGACAGGACGCGGCCCGGCGAGACGTCGCGCTCCTGCGCCATCCGGTCGCGGGCCAGCCACAGCTCGCGCACCACGGCCAGCTGGCGGCGCCGGCGGACCTTGTGCAGCTGCGAGGTGCGCCGCCACGGGTCGGTGCGCGGGGCCGGGCGGGGCGCGACGGCGATCGCGGCGAACTCCTCCAGGGCCCAGCCGAGCTTGCCCTGGGCGTCCAGCTCCTGTTCGAGTGCGTCCCGCAGCTCGACCAGCACCTCGACGTCCAGAGCGGCGTAGCGCAGCCACGGCTCGGGCAGCGGGCGGGTGGACCAGTCGACCGCGGAGTGCTCCTTGGCCAGGCTCAGGCCGAGCACGCTCTCGGTCATCGGCCCGAGGCCGACCCGGGCGAAGCCGGCGATCCGCCCGGCCAGCTCGGTGTCGAACAGCCGCTGCGGTCTCATGCCGACCTCGGCCAGGCAGGGCAGGTCCTGGGTGGCGGCGTGCACCACCCATTCGGCGTCCGCGAGGGCGGCGCCGAGCCCGCTGAGGTCGGGACAGGCGATCGGGTCGATGAGCGCGGTGCCGGCGCCCGCGCGGCGCAGCTGGATCAGGTACGCGCGCTGGCCGTAGCGGTAGCCGGAGGCCCGCTCGGCGTCGACGGCGACCGGTCCGGTGCCCGTGGCGAAGGCGGCGACGGTGGCGGCCAGCGCCTCCTCGTCCGCCACGACGGGCGGGATCCCCTCCTTGGGCTCAAGGAGCGGGACCGGGGCTGCTTCTTCTGGGATGGCTGCTACGGCGTCGGTCACTCACCAAGGGTACGACGGTCCTCGGAGCCGGGAGTGTTGTCGGACTGGTCAGACCGGGTAACCGACTATGCCACCGGAAGCTTAGGGACCACCGCGGCGGCTCAGGAGGAAACGTTCCTCCTGATCCGCCCCGGGGGTGCGGGTGAACGGCGCGGCCCCCCTCGGCGCCGTTGGTGTTAACCGGGCGCCGGG
>NZ_JBFBDY010000330.1:0-7034 GCF_040683475.1 Kitasatospora sp. NPDC093558
CAGTTCGGGAAGGCGATCGCGGAGTTCCAGGGGGTCCAGTTCATGCTGGCGGACATGGCGATGAAGCTGGAGGCGGCGCGTCAGCTGACGTACGCAGCGGCGGCGAAGTCGCAGCGTGGGGACGGGGACCTGACGTTCTTCGGTGCGGCGGCGAAGTGTTTCGCGTCGGACGCGGCGATGGAGATCACGACGGACGCGGTGCAGCTGCTGGGCGGGTACGGGTACACGCGGGACTACCCGGTGGAGCGGATGATGCGTGACGCGAAGATCACGCAGATCTACGAGGGCACCAACCAGGTCCAGCGGATCGTCATGGCCCGCAATCTGCCGTAACACGCGCACCCCAGGAGCCCCCGGCCGATCGGCCGGGGGCTCCTGCGTTCCCGGGCGTCCCCGTCGCCGGCCATCGACGTGACGTATAAATGATCGTCAACTTCCTTGTGGTGCAAGGCGTACGGAGGGCATGGGGAATGAGCGGCGAGAAGTGGACGGCCGGGCGGGTCTGGTTGATCACCGGGGCCAACTCGGGGTTCGGGCAGGCGATCGCCGAGGCCGCGATCGCGGCCGGTGGCCGTGTGGTGGCGGCGGCGCGGCGGCCGGAGGCGTTGGAGGGGCTGGTCGCGGCGCATCCGGGGCGGGTCGTGCCGGTGCGGCTGGACGTGACGGACCCGGAGCGGATCCCGGCGGCCGTCGCGGAGGCGCTGGAGGCGTTCGGCCGGATCGACGTCCTGGTGAACAACGCCGGGCGCGGCCTGATCGGCGCCGTCGAGGAGCACACCGACCGTGAGCTGCGGGACCTGATGGAGCTGCACTTCTTCGGGCCGGCCGCGCTCACCCGGGCCGTCCTGCCGCACCTGCGGGCGCAGGGGTCGGGGGCGGTCGTGCAGATGAGCAGCATGGGCGGGCGGTTCTCGTTCCCCGGGGTGGGGGCGTACTCGGCCACCAAGTTCGCGCTGGAGGGGCTGTCCGAGGCGCTGGCGCAGGAGGTCGCCGGGTTCGGGGTCAAGGTGCTGATCGTCGAGCCGGGCGCGTTCCGGACCGGGTTCGCGGGCGGTGGTGCCCTCGCGCACGCCACCCCGATTGCCGCCTACGAGCCGGTCGTCGGCCCGGTCCGCACCGGGCTGCCGGACTCCGACGGCAAGCAGCCCGGGGATCCGGCCAGGGCCGCCGCCGCGATCCTCGCGGCGCTGGACGCCGAGGACACCCCGCTGCGGCTCGCGCTCGGCAACGACGCCGTCGACGGGGTCCTGGCCCAACTCGACAACGCCCGCAAGGAGGCGGAGGCGTGGGAGGCGGTCGGTCGCGGCACCGACTTCGCCGACGTCGAGGACTAAGGGAAACCTACAAAGGGGCCGTGTTCGAATCAGTCGCCTTCGGACCCTGAAGATCCATCAATCCCCTGACAGAGTGGCACAGGGTTCGACCGCTCTCCGGGCCCATCGGCGCGGAGGGCGGTTTCGATTTGTGGCCTCTCAATAAACGCAGGGGGAAAGATTTCATGAATGCCGACAGCCGTTCCGCCGGGGCCGGCCGCGTGGTCGTCACCGGTCTCGGGGCGACCACGCCGCTCGGCGGTGACGTCCCCTCGACCTGGGCCGCGATGCTCGCCGGGCAGTCCGGGATCACGGCCATCGAGGACGCCTGGGCGGCGGAGCTGCCCGCCCGGATCGCCGGCCGGCTGAAGGTCGAGCCGTCCGAGGTGATGGACCGCGTCCAGGCCCGGCGGCTGGACCGCTGCGAGCAGGTCGCGCTGATCGCCGCCCGGCAGGCCTGGGCCGACGCGGGCTCGCCCGAGGTCGACCCGGAGCGCCTCGCCGTCGTCATCGGCACCGGCACCGGCGGTGCGGTCACCCTGCTCGCGCAGGACGACGTGCTGGAGGCCTCCGGCTTCCGCAAGGTCTCCCCGCACACCGTGCCCATGCTGATGGCCAACGGCCCGGCCGCGTGGGTCAGCATCGAGCTCGGCGCGCGGGCCGGCGCGCACACCCCGGTGAGCGCCTGTGCCTCCGGCGCCGAGGCGATCGCCCTCGGCCTCGACCTGATCCGGCTCGGCCGCGCCGACGTCGTCGTCGCCGGCGGCGCCGAGGCCTGCATCTGCCCGCTGCCGATGGCCGGCTTCTCCCAGGCCAGGGCCCACTCGACCCGCAACGGCGAACCCGCCAGGGCGTCCCGGCCGTTCGACGTCGACCGGGACGGCTTCGTGATCGGCGAGGGCGCCGCCGTCCTCGTCCTGGAGCGCGCCGAGTTCGCCGCCGCCCGGGCCGCCCGCACCCACGCCGTCCTGGCCGGTTCGGCCGTCACCTCCGACGCCCACCACATCACCGCGGCGGCGTCCGAGGGCCAGGTCCGGGCGATGCGGCGCGCGGTGGCCGAGGCCGGGCTCACCCCGCAGGACGTCGCCTTCGTCAACGCCCACGCGACCTCCACGCCGCCCGGCGACCTCGCCGAGGCCGAGTCGGTCGCCGAGGCGATCGGGCTGCACCCGGCGGTCACCGCCACCAAGTCGCTCACCGGGCACCTCTTCGGCGCGGCCGGCGCACTCGGGGCGCTCACGGCCGTGCTCGCCATCCGCGAGGGGATCGTGCCGGCCACCGCCAACCTGGAGCGGCTCGACCCGGCGGTGAAGCTCGACGTCGTCGCGGGCGCGCCGCGCCGCGGGGCCGTGCCGGTCGCGCTCACCAACGCGTTCGGCTTCGGCGGGCACAACGCCTCGCTGGTGTTCACGCGCTGACGGCGGGGCGAGCCGACGGCAGGGCGGGCGGACGGCAGGGCGGGCCGAAATCCGGGCGACGCGAGGGCGTCCGCTCTCTAATCTGACGATCATGTCCTCCGACCTGCGCCTCGAACCCGTCACCACGGCCACCATCGACGCCGCCCTCGCCCTGCGCGTGCGGCCGGACCAGGAGGGGCTGGTCTCGCCGGTGGTGAAGTCCCTCGCCGAGGCGTACGTCCACGGCGACACCGCGTGGCCCCGGCTGATCTTCGACGGCGAGCGGATGGTCGGGTTCGTGATGGCCTTCTTCGACGTCACGTTCTACCCCGACAAGCCGGAGGACCGGCCGCGTTCGGGCCTCTGGCGCCTGCTCGTCGACGCCGACCAGCAGCGCGGCGGCTACGGGCGCTTCGCCGTCGAGCAGGTGTGCGCGGAGGTCCGCCGCCGCGGTGGCACCCGCGTCACCGTCACGTACGTGCCCGGACCGGACGGACCCGCCGCGTTCTACGCCCGGCTGGGCTTCCGGCCGACCGGGGAGACGAGCGGCGACGAGGCGGTGGCGGAGCTGGAGCTGGCCTGAGGCCGGGCCGGGGGCTGGGGCTCAGCGCTCGGGGAAGGGCGCGAGCTCGGCGTCCCAGGCGTCGGCGGCGGCGCGGAGCTCGGCGGGGGCGAGGAGGAACTCGGCGGTGTGGCCGGGCCACTCGTCGTCCCAGCCCTCGTCGCTGTCGCCGTCCCCGTCCTCGGCGTCGCGGTCCACCCACGGCGGCGCGGCTTCCATCGCGAAGCGCACCCGCACCAGCCGCCGTCCGTCCGCGGGCTGCTCCTCGGCGAGGTCGAAGGTCAGCAGCGGCTCGGTGAAGCCGAGCGCACCCGGGCTGCGGCCCGGGTCGGCGGCGGCCCGCAGCCAGCGTGAGATCTCCCGCGCCTCCCAGGTGGTCAGGCACGCGTCGACGAACCGCCACGACCCCTCCGGCACGGCCGCGGCGCCGGCGATCACCAGCCAGTTGTCGTCGAAGCTCTCACCGCGCGCCGTCCCGAACTGGTAGCTGCGCGGCCGCAGGTCGAGCCGGTGCGAGGGGTCTTCGAGGAGCATCCGCCCATCGTGTCACCGCGCCCGCCCGGTCACCCCAGGAGGGCCGCCGCCTCGGCGCGGGCCCGGTCGAGCCAGGCGGCGCGGGTCGGGGCGGGGGCGTCGGTGACGGTGCGGAAGACCGTCCGGCGGATGTCCGTGACGCCGACGTACGGGAGGACGCACGCGGCCCAGATCCGCTGGAGGGGATCGCCGAACTCGGTGCGCTCGCGCTCCTCCGGGGTGTCGGAGGTGTTGAGGACGAGGGCCCGGCCGGCCCGGAGCAGCCCGGCGGGTTCGCCGTCGGCCGTGCCGAGCTTGTACGCGACGCCGGGCGCGAGCACGCGCTGCACCCAGCCGGTGAGGACGGCGGGCGGCATGCCCCACCAGTTGGGGTGGATCAGGACGAGGGCGTCGAGCGTGGCCACTTCGGCGCGGTGCAGGGCGAGTTGTGGGTCGGCGGGGGCGTCGGCGGCGGCGACGGTGCCGGTCTCCTCGGCGGTGAGCAGCGGCGGGAAGCCCTCCGCGTACAGGTCGTGGGCGCGGACGTCGCAGCCGCGTCCGCGCAGTTCGGCCACGACGGCGTCGTAGAGCGCGTGGTTGAAGCTGCCCGGCCTCGGGTGCGCCAGGTAGACGCCGATCCGGCCGGCCGTGTCGTCCATCGTCCCGTCCCCCCTTGGTCGTTCGCCCGTCGCCCGTCGCTCGCCGCGAGCGGGCGCCCGTGCCGTGATGCTACCGACCGGGCCGACCGGGTGGTGCAGGTTGAGCTCGACCTGGGGCGGAGAAAACCATTGCGCGTGCACGCACACGGCAGGGAATGCGTGCACGCGCACGCAACTCGGTACGATGAACGGCATGAACCGTGCCGACCTCACCCTGGGCCCGCTGTCGGAGCGCGATCACGCCTTCTACGGCCTGGTCTGGGCCGGCACCACGCTGGCCGCCCAGGTGGACCGGGAGCTCGCCCGGGTCCACGGGCTGCCGCTGTCCTGGTTCGAGGTGATGCTCTGGCTCAACGGGCAGCGGGAGCCGGTCGCCGCCTCCGACCTCGGGGCGAAGACGATGCTCAGCCGCAGCCAGGTGTCCCGGGTGGTCGACGCCCTCGCCGGGCGCGGCCTGGTGGCCCGCTCGGCCTCGGCCTCGGACGCCCGCTCGGTGCGGATCGAGCTGACGGAGGAGGGCCGCGCCGCGTTCGCCGAGGCCGACGCGACCCGGCGGGCGGTGCTCGCGCCGGTCTTCGGCGACCGGCTGGACGACGCCGACATCGCCGCGCTGGAGACGGTCTGGCGCAAGCTGAAGGAGCCCAAGCCCGGCCCGGCGCCGGACGGCGCCCGCTAGGGCCACGGCCCTACCGCGCCTCGCGCTCCGCCGGGCCGAGCGACGCGCGGCCGGCGGCGGTCTGGATCACCTCGTCCAGGACGTCGCGCGAGCGGACCAGGTCGGCGATCATCCGGTCGATCCGCTCCCGCTCGGCGGTGAGCTCCTCGACCAGGAGCGGCGTGGCGATCTCGTTCGGGCCGCCGTCGGCGTCCCGCATGCAGGGGAGGATCTCGTAGATCTTGCGGCTGTGCAGGCCGGCCGCGAACAGCTCCTGGATGAGGATGACCCGGTCCACCGCGCCGTCCGGGAAGTCCCGGTGCCCGCCCAGGGTGCGCTCGGGGGCCAGCAGGCCCTGCTTCTCGTAGTAGCGCAGGGAGCGCTCGCTCACGCCCGTGCGCCTGGCCAGTTCACCGATCCGCATGCCGCCCACCCCGTCGTCGCGATCGAACGCCCGCCCCGCTCGAAGCCGAACCCGATGGTAACTGCCGCGCCCGGTACGGCGGGGCGGTGCGGACGGCGCCGGGGCGGTGGCGGGCGGTGCGACGGATAGCACGCGGACGGCGGCCGGCGGCCCACCGGGGGTGTCGCGCGCGGGACCGCCGGTCGTGCCATGATCCCTGCATGGCTTCCAACGTTTTCTTCGACATCACGATCGACGACCAGCCGGCCGGCCGGATCGTCTTCAAGCTGTACGACGACGTCGTTCCGGTCACCGCCCGCAACTTCCGCGAGCTCGCCACCGGCCAGAACGGCTTCGGCTACGAGGGCTCCGGCTTCCACCGCGTGATCCCCAGCTTCATGCTGCAGGGCGGTGACTTCACCAACCACAACGGCACCGGCGGCCGCAGCATCTACGGCGAGAAGTTCGCCGACGAGAACTTCGAGATCAAGCACAGCAAGCCCGGCCTGCTCTCGATGGCCAACGCCGGCCGCAACACCAACGGCTCGCAGTTCTTCATCACCACCATCGTCACCGACTGGCTGGACGGCAAGCACGTCGTCTTCGGCGAGGTCGTCGAGGGCATGGACATCGTGAAGCTCGTCGAGTCCAAGGGCTCGCAGAGCGGCCGCACCTCGGCCAAGATCACCATCGCCAAGTCCGGCATCGTCGAGTAATCACCGGTGCGCGGCCGGGCTGCGGCCCGGTCGGACCGGTACCGCGTACCGCCCCGTCGTGGAAAGTCGGATCCGCCGACTTCCCACTCCGGGGCGGTGGCGTTTCCGGGGACGCCTTTGCGGGCTTCTTCGCTGTGGCGCGGTGACCGGCGGACGGCATCGCGGGAACGGGAGCCCGACCGGGCCAGGAAATCTCCCCGTTGGCGTGAACTCGGCTACATCACACGGGAGTTGGCGGTAAGGGTGGGAGTCGGCACCACCTTCCACCCATGACCGGGAGTGCTGATGAAGACCATGCGATTCCTGACCGCGCCCGCCGTCGGCCTCGCCCTGGCGGCTGCCCTGACCGCCGCCACGACGACCGGCGCCGCCGCGACGGCCCCCGCCGTGCCCGATGCCCGGGCCACAAGTGCCGTCCTCTACCTCACCAACGCCGACCACGGCCGGACCGTCGCGGTGTCCGTCGGCGACGTGATCGAGGTGCACCTGAGCGCCGTCCGCACCAACGGCGCGACCTGGGTGTGGATCGACGTCCCGGCCGCCTCGGACCCGAACGTCCTCAACCGGGTCTCCGGCGGCGTCTCCGTGAACGGCGACACCGACGCCGTCTTCAGTGCCACCACCGCCGGCACGAGCGACATCACCGCCTACAGCCGGTGCGTCCCGGACCCGGGCTACGCCTGCCCCGCCGTCCTCGTCCCCTGGAAGGCCACCGTCAACGTGTCCTGACGCCCCGCGCCGACGGGCCCGGTGCGCGACCGTGCGCCGGGCCCGTCGGCCACCCGGGTGAGCCCCCGGCGCGGCGGTGTCCGCAGA
>NZ_JBFBDY010000331.1:0-7014 GCF_040683475.1 Kitasatospora sp. NPDC093558
GTCGCCGACCGCCCAGACCGTGCCGTGCGCGTCGGCCATCAGCTGGACCTCGACGTGGCGCCCGGTGGGCAGGTAGCGCTCGCAGAACACCTCGTCGGAGCCGAAGGCCTTGGCCGCCTCGGCCTTCGCGGCTTCGATCTCGCCCGGCAGCTCTGCCAGCGAGCGGACGACGCGCATGCCGCGTCCGCCGCCGCCGGCGGCCGCCTTGACCAGGATCGGCAGGTCCGCCTCGGTGGGCTCGGTCAGGGCGTCGAGGACGGGCACGCCGGCCTGCGCCATCAGCCGCTTGGCGGCCGTCTTGGAACCCATCGCGGCGATCGCGGCGGGCGGCGGGCCGATCCAGGTGAGACCGGCATCGAGCACGGCCTGCGCGAACTCCGCGTCCTCGGAGAGGAATCCGTAGCCCGGGTGGACGGCGTCGGCGCCCGCGTCCAGGGCGGCCCGGATGATCAGGTCGCCGCGCAGATACGTTTCGGCAGGCGCGGCTCCCGGCAGCCGGACGGCGGCGTCGGCCTCGCGGACGTGCGGGGCGTCGGCGTCCGGGTCGGAGTGGACGGCGGTGGTCGCGATGCCGAGGGCGCGGCAGGTGCGGAACACCCGGCGGGCGATCTCGCCGCGGTTGGCGACCAGCAGGTTGGTGATCATCATGGCTGGGATCCCCTTCTACATCCGGAAGACGCCGTAGCCGCGCGCGCCCTCGACCGGCGCGTTGTGGATCGCGGACAGGCAGAGGCCGAGGACCGTCCGGGTGTCGCGCGGGTCGATCACGCCGTCGTCGTAGAGCCGGCCGGACAGGAACACCGGCAGCGACTCCGCCTCGATCTGCTGCTCGACCATCGCGCGGATCGCCGCGTCCGCGTCCTCGTCGTACGGCTGCCCCTTCGCGGCGGCCGACTGGCGGGCGACGATCGACAGCACGCCGGCGAGCTGCTGCGGGCCCATCACCGCGGACTTGGCGCTCGGCCAGGCGAACAGGAACCGCGGCTCGAACGCCCGCCCGCACATGCCGTAGTGGCCGGCGCCGTAGGAGGCGCCAATCAGCACCGAGAGGTGCGGGACGGTCGAGTTCGCGACGGCGTTGATCATCATCGCGCCGTGCTTGATGATGCCGCCCTGCTCGTAGTCCTTGCCCACCATGTAGCCGGTCGTGTTGTGCAGAAACAGCAGCGGGGTGTTGCGCTGGTTCGCCAACTGGATGAACTGGGCGGCCTTCTGGGACTCCGCGCTGAACAGCACGCCCTGCGCGTTCGCGAGGATGCCGACCGGGTAGCCGTGCAAGCGGGCCCAGCCGGTGACGAGGCTCGGGCCGTACAGCGGCTTGAACTCGTCGAAGTCGGAGCCGTCGACGATCCGGGCGATCACCTCGCGCGGGTCGAACGGCACCTTGAGATCGCCCGGGACGATGCCGAGCAGCTCCTCCCCGGCGTACTTCGGCGGCTCGGCGAGTGCGTCCGGGGCCGGGCCCGGCTTGCGGTGGTCGAGCCGGGCGACGATTCGGCGGGCGAGGCGCAGCGCGTCCGCCTCGTCGACGGCGAAGTGGTCGGCCAGGCCGGAGGTGCGGGCGTGCATCTCGGCTCCGCCGAGGGACTCGTCGTCGGCCTCCTCGCCGGTGGCCATCTTCACGAGCGGCGGACCGCCGAGGAACACCTTGGCGCGCTCCTTGACCAGCACGGTGTGGTCGGACATGCCCGGCACGTAGGCACCGCCGGCCGTCGAGTTGCCGAACACCACGGCCACTGTGGGGATTCCGGCGGCGGACAGGCGGGTGAGGTCGCGGAAGAGGGCGCCGCCGGGGATGAAGATCTCCTTCTGGCTGGGCAGGTCGGCGCCGCCGGACTCGACCAGGTTGACCAGCGGGAGGCGGTTGTCGAGCGCGATTTCGTTGGCGCGCAGGGCCTTGCGCAGCGTCCACGGGTTGCTGGCGCCGCCGCGGACCGTCGGGTCGTTGGCGGTGATCACGCACTCGACGCCCTCGACGACACCGATGCCGGTGACCAGCGCGGCGCCCACCGGGTAGTCGCTGCCCCAGGCGGCGAGCGGCGAGAGCTCCAGGAACGGCGAGTCCTCGTCGATCAGCAGCTCGATCCGCTCGCGCGCGAGCAACTTGCCGCGGGCGCGGTGGCGTTCGACGTACTTGGGGCCGCCGCCGGCCAGCGCCTTGGCGTGCTCGGCGTCGAGGGCAGCGAGCTTGTCGAGCATCGCGGCGCGGTGCTCGGCGTGGTCGGGCGCGGCCGGGTCGACGCGGGTGGGCAGGACGGTCACAGCGGTGGCTCCGATCCGGCGAGGAGGGTTTCGGGGACGTCGACGTGGCGGGAGCGCAGCCACTCCCCCAGTGCCTTGGCCTGCGGGTCGAAGCGGTGCTGGGCAGCGACGCCTTCGCCCAGCAGGCCGGTGATGACGAAGTTGAGTGCGCGGAGGTTCGGGAGCACGTGCCGGGTGACGGGCAAGTCCTCTGTCTCGGGCAGGAGTTCACGTAGCCGTTCGACGGTGAGGGTGTGTGCGAGCCAGCGCCAGCCGTCATCGTCGCGAGCCCAGACGCCGAGGTTGGCGTCGCCGCCCTTGTCGCCGCTGCGGGCGCCGACCACCCGGCCGAGCGGGGCACGGCGGGTGGGGCCGGCGGGGAGGGGCTCCGGAAGTTCCAACGCCGCGTCGATGTAAGGCGCTTGGTGGCTCTGTGCAGGGGGAATGTTCAGGTGCCGGCCGTCGGGGAGGACGGCGGTGTGCTCGACGGCCTTCGCGTCGACGTACGCGGCGGTGAACACCCCGTACGGCGCACCCGGCCCCGGCGGCGCGGTGAGGTGGAAGCCCGGGTAGCCGGCGAGGCCCAACTCCACGGCGGCCTTGCCGAGTTCGCGTCCGACCTTGGACGGGTCCGCATCCCGAGCGGTGAGGCGCAGCAGTGCGGAGGCGCCCTCTTCGGTGGGTGCGTCGGGGTGGTCGGTGCGGGCGAGCGTCCAGGTGAGCTCGGCGGGGCGCCGGGCGGGCGGGATGGCGGCCTCCAACTGGCGTTGCACGAGGGCGGCCTTGGCCTCGATGTCGAGCCCGGTGAGGACGAAGACGACCTCGTTGCGGTGGCCGCCGAGGCTGTTGAGGCCCACCTTGAGCGTGGCGGGCGGCGCCTCGCCGCGCACGCCGTCGATGCGGACCCGGTCGGGCCCCGCCTGGGTGAGGCGGACGGTGTCGAGCCGGGCCGTGACGTCCGGTCCGAGGTAGCGCGATCCCGTGGTCTCGTACAGGAGTTGGGCCGTGACGGTGCCGGTGGTGACGGCGCCGCCGGTGCCCGGGTGCTTGGTGATCACGCTGGAGCCGTCGGCGTGCAGCTCTGCGATCGGGAAGCCGGGCCGCGTCACGTCGTGCTCCCGGAAGAACGCGTAGTTCCCGCCGGTGGCCTGCGCCCCGCACTCCAGGACGTGGCCGGCGACGACGGCGCCGGCGAGGGCGTCGAGGTCGGCCGGGGTCCAGCCGAAGTGGGCGATCGCCGGGCCCGCGACCAGGGCGGCGTCGGTGATCCGGCCGGTCACGACGACGTCCGCGCCTTGCGCCAGACAGGCGGCGACGCCGAACCCTCCGAGGTAGGCGTTGGCCGCCAACAGGCCGTCGGGTAAGCCGAGTTCGGCGATGCGCGGGAGCAGGTCGTCGCCCTCGACGTGGGCCACGGCGGCGGCGATGCCGTACCGCTGGGCGAGCTTGCGCAGTTCGGCGGCGAGCCGGGCCGGGTTGAGCCCGCCCGCGTTCACGACGATCCGCACCCCGCGCTCGCGGGCGAGCCCGAGGCACTCCTCCATCTGCCGCAGGAACGTCCGCGCGTACCCCAGCGACGGGTCCTTCAGCCGGTCCCTGGCCAGGATGAGCATCGTCAGCTCGGCCAGGTAGTCCCCGGTCAGCACGTCCAGCGGCCCGCCGGTCAGCATCTCCCGGACCGCCGCGAACCGGTCGCCGTAGAACCCCGAGGCGTTCCCGATCCGCAAACCCGCACGCGCGCGCACCAATGCGCCTCCCCTGCCGGTGAGTTGACGGCCGCCCGACGGCCACCGCCGGGCAGCAGCGTGGCACCGGCCGGAGGAAAAAGCAATCACGCGTGCTTGTTTTCCGCCCCGAACGATCGGGTGACACCGAGGCTGGGAGACGGCCGGCCGATCGGCCGGGTCGGCTCGACGCAGGCCGGCAGCCGGGGGTGCGTTGAGGCGGTTCTCGTAAAAACATCGCCGACATCCAAGGGCGGGCTCGCCTATAAGGCATGCGGGCGCCGGGAACGCAACTGGCGATATACGGAATGCGCGATACAGCCAGCCGTCATTGATTCGGCCGGAAGGACATGGATTCGCCAAGTAAGTCAAGACTTACCTTTAGCGAACTTCGACCGTATGGTGTTGGCTCGAATCGAAGGAGCCTCCTGTTGTCGAAGATGAATGATCCCGCTGTGCGTGCAATTGAATCGGAGCGGGATTATGTGTCCTCCCTGTATGAGCTGGTCACCGAGCGGCTTTCCGTGGCGCGAGCCCACCGAGCGAGTTTGCTGAAGGCCCCGGCGGACAGCGCCGGTGAGGCATACGAGAGGGAAATCGCCGCCGAGCGTCTGGCCAGGGAAATCGGCCGGCTGGAGGGCGCCGAAAAGGGACTGGTCTTCGGGCGCATCGACTGGACGGATGGCACGGCCCTGCGCATCGGGCGGATCGGACTGCACACGGAGGAGGATGACCTGCCTCTGCTCGTGGACTGGCGCGCGAATGCGGCGCGGCCCTTCTACGAGGCGACACCGGTCCACCCGATGGGCCTGCGGCGGCGCCGGCACCTGCGTCTCGACGAGCGCACGGTCGTCTCGGTGAGCGACGAACTGCTGGACGGGACCGCCCCGACCGACGACGACGTCGTGGGGGACGGCCCGTTGACCGAGGCCCTGTCGGCCCGGCGCACGGGCAGGATGCACGCGGCCGTCGCGACACTGCAGGCCGAGCAGGACGAGATCGTCCGCTCCGCCCACCGCGGGGTGACCGTGGTGCAGGGCGGGCCCGGCACCGGCAAAACGGTGGTCGCCCTGCACCGGGCGGCCTACGTCCTGTACGCGTTCCCGCGCGCCGCGGAGGAGGGTGTCCTGGTGGTGGGCCCGAACGCCCGGTTCCTCGACTACATCTCCCAGGTCCTTCCCTCGCTCGGAGAGAACGACGTCGTTCTGGCGACCTGCCGGGAACTGGCCGGAGTGTCCACGGACGCGGTGGACCCGTTCAACACGGCGCGCTTGAAGGGCAGTTCCGACCTCGCCGACGCCCTGGCCGGCCTGCTGCGCGCCCACCAAGCCCCCGCCGGTGACTTCACCGTGCGGGTCGGAAGGGAACCGGTTCACCTGTCCGGCGAGGAAGTCGCCACGGCACGCGACGCCGCCGCGGCAGCCGTACCGGGGCACAACCCCGCGCGCCAGGTGTTCAGGGAGCTCCTGGTCGACGCCGTCATCGACGCGATGCAACGCGACATGGGCGACCTCCTGGAGCAGATCGACGCCGACGCCGCCATGATGACGGGCCTGGACCTCGACCGGTTCACGGGAGCCGCCCAGCGCCGTGCCGAAGGTGCGGCCGACCCGGGTCCGGCTCACGAGCTGGACCCGGACGCCATCCGGGCCGATCTCCTCGACGACGCCCAATTCGACCGAGCAGTCGAGGAGTTGTGGCCGCGGCTGGTACCCGGCGACCTCGTGAAGGCGCTTCTGACGGACGCCGGCGCTCTCGCCGAGTTCCTGCCCCGCCTCACCGCGCAGGAGCGGTCCCTTCTGCTGCGCGGTCCGGACGCCCCGTGGACCGATGCCGATGTGCCGTTGCTGGACGAGGCGGCGAGCCTGGTCGACGGCCCTCCCGAGCGGACGTACGGGCACGTCGTCGTCGACGAGGCGCAGGAACTGACCGCCATGCAGTGGCGGATGATCGTCCGCCGCTGCCCGGCAAGGGGGATGACGCTGGTGGGTGACTTCGCCCAGGCGGGCCCGGTCGCGACGGCACGCGGCTGGCAGGAAGCGCTGAGCCCCCACGTCGGACCGCGGTTCAAACTGCACAGCCTGACCGTCAGTTACCGCACCACGCAGGAGATCCTGGAGAGCGTGCGGGACCTGCTCGCGCGGATCGCTCCGGACCAGAAGCCCACACGGTCACTGCGGAGCGGCGAGAGCCCCCGCACCGTGACCACACCTCCGGACGGCATGGTCACCGCCATCGTTCGGGAACTCCGCGCCCAGAGCACCGCACACCCGGGCGAGCTCCTGGGCGTGGTCTGCGCGGACACCAGGGTGAGCGAGCTGACGGCCCGGGGCATCGCCCACCACGCACGCATCGTGCCGGCGTCCGAAGCACGCGGCCTGGAGTTCGACGGGGTCGTCGTCCTGAACCCCGAGGAGATCATCGCGGCCCGCCCCGGCGGGGAAAGGGACTTGTACGTAGCACTGACCCGGGCCACCAAGCGCCTCTGCACGATCACCGTCCAGCCCGCCTGACGAATCGGGCACCCGCGTCGTCGCCGGTTTGACGGGTGTAGATCATCCGACAGTAAGATCGCTCCGCAACACGACGCGAAGGGGAGCCTCAGTGGCGCGGGTTGCAGTGATCGGTGCGGGTATCAGTGGGCTGGGAACGGCCCTCATGCTGGGCCGGCGGGGCCATGTGGTGACACTGTTCGAACAGGACACACGGGCGGCCGGCGAGGACCTCGACCGGGACTTCTACGACTGGGCGCGGCCCCGAGTGCCCCAGGCCGACCAGCCCCACTCGTTCCTCGCCCCGGTGCGCACCGTACTGCGCACCGAGGCCCCGGACGTCTACGCGGACCTGCTGGCCCGAGGGGCCCACGAGTACCACGACTTCGACTGGTTCGACGAGCACCCGCCGCTGCGGGACGGCGACGAGGACCTGATCACGCTGCGCACCCGGCGCATCGTGCTGGAGGCCGCCCTCACCGCGGCCGTGCGGCGGGAGGCCGGCGTCGAGGTGCGGCGCGGCTGCCGGGTGCGCGGGCTCGATTTCGCATTCGGGG
>NZ_JBFBDY010000332.1:0-6990 GCF_040683475.1 Kitasatospora sp. NPDC093558
CCCACCGTCGACGTCGCCGAATTCCTGACCCGCCGCCGCGGCCTCCCTCCCTCCCGGAACACCCCGGCCTGACCGCCGTCCCCCCGTAGCCGGGCCGCAGCGGAACACGGCGGCGCCCCGGCGAAGTGGACCGACCGTCAGCCCATGCTCTTCGCGCCGTCGATGGCCTCGCGGATGATGTCGGCGTGGCCCGCGTGCTGGGCGGTCTCGGCGATGACGTGGAAGAGGACGCGGCGGGCGGACCAGGCGTCGTCCTGGAACCAGGGCGCCTTCGGGAGCGGCTGGACGGCGCCGAGGTCGGGCAGGGTCGCCACCAACTCGTCGGTGCGGCGGGCCACTTCCCGGTAGGCGGCGAGCACGCCGGCGAGGGTCTCGCCGGGGAGCATGCGGAACTCGTCTGCGCGGCGGGCGTAGTCCTCCTCGGTGAAGCTGGAGAAGTCGGGGAACGCGGACGGGCCCTCGACGATGAAGGTCGCCCACAGCTTCTCGACCACCGTCACGTGCTTGATCAGGCCGCCCACGCACAACTCGCTGGCGGTGGTGCGCTCTCCGGCCTGCTCGTCGGTGAGGTCGCGGGCCGTGAAGGCCAGGAAGTGCCGCTGCTTGGCCAGCGCCACGAGGAGGTCGGCGCGCTCGCCGGTGCTGTCAGCAGTGGTGGTGACGGCGGTGGTGGTGTCAGCGGTGGTGGTGGTGGAGGTGGTGGTCATGGTGAAAGCCTTCCGCGTTTCTTCCTGCTCCCTCGGACAAGAACCACACTAGAGACCATTGCGGTCACTTCCTGACCTCAATTACGGCCAGAATCGGAGCCATGGCGAACACCAGCACCCGCACCCTCCGACTGCTCTCCCTCCTGCAGACGCACCGCTACTGGCCCGGCGAGGAACTCGCCGAGCGGCTTGGCGTCTCCCCCCGCACGCTGCGCCGCGACATCGACCGGCTGCGTGAGCTCGGCTACCCCGTCGAGGCCCAGCGCGGGGTCGACGGCGGCTACCAGCTCGCCGCGGGCGCGGCGCTGCCGCCGCTGGTGATCGACGACGAAGAGGCGGTGGCGCTGGCGGTAGGCCTCCAGGCCGCGGCGGAGAGCCCGGTGGAGGGGATCGCCGAGGCCTCGGTGCGGGTGCTGGCGAAGGTGGTGCAGGTGATGCCGGCCCGGCTGCGGCGGCGGGTGGAGGCGCTGCGGTCGATGACGGTGCCGGTGGACTGGGGCGGCCGGCCGGCGGCGGTCGACCCGGACGGGCTGACGGTGGTGGCGCTGGCCTGCCGGGACGGCGAGCGGCTGCGCTTCGCGTACACGTCCGCGGACGGCCGGCGGGCGGACCGGCACGTCGAGCCGCACCGGCTGGTGTGCCTGGAGCGCCGCTGGTACCTGGTGGCGTACGACCTCACCCGGCAGGACTGGCGCACCTTCCGGCTCGACCGGCTCACGGCGCCCGAGGGCGGCGGAGGACGGTTCGCTCCGCGCGAGCTGCCGGCCGCCGACGCCGCCGAGTTCGTCCGGGCGGGCGTCAACGGTCTCATCCGCCCGTACCGGGTCGAGGCCGTGCTGGCGGCGCCCGCCGGGGACGTGCGCGAGCGGATCGGCCGGTGGGGCGAGGTCGAGGAGGTGGACGCCGGGCGCTGCCGGCTCGTGATGAGCGCCGACGACCTCAACTGGCCGATCATGGCGCTCGGTTCGCTCGGCGCGGAGTTCACGGTCGTCGAACCGCCCGAACTGGTCGAGCGGCTCGACGACTGGTCCACCCGCTTCGGGCGGGCCGTGCGGGCGGCGGGATAGCCGGGCCGTCACGGGGAAGGGCCAGTGCTGCAGCACGCACTGCTCGCCCTGATGATGACCAAGGTGTCGACTGGAGGGTCACATTGGCGGGATGGACTCGATTGCCTTGCGCAACCGCCTTAGTACGTCGGCGAGTTCATGCCGTGGCGGGTTCGCCAGGGCGAGGCGGAGCGCGTGCGGTGTGTGCGGGCCGGTGGCGAAGGCATCGGCGGTGGACACCAGGATGCCCTCGCGGGCGAGCAAGTCGGCGACGTGGTCGGGGCGTTGGTGCGGCTCCAGGCCGAGCCACACGACGTACGACGACGGGTGCGCGGTGACGTCCATCCCGGCCAGTTCGGTGCGGGCGATGTCCTGGCGGGCCGCGGCGTCCTCCCGGCGGTGCCGTTCCAGGCGGGCGACCGTGCCATCGGTGATCCAGCCGGTGGCGAGCGCGGTGACCAGCCCCGGGGAGCCCCACGCGGCGGCGCGCAGCGCGGAGGTGGCCGGCCGTACGAGGTGCTTGGGCAGGGCGGCGAAGCCGAACCGGAGGCCGGGGGCCACGTTCTTCGACAACCCGGCGACGTAGCAGGTCCGTTCGGGCGCGAGGGCGTACAGCGGGGGAGGTGGCGCGGGCTCCAGGAACGCGTACGTGCCGTCCTCGACGATCACGCAGTCGTGGGCGCCGGCGATGGCGGTGAGCCGCTCGCGCTGCCGCCGGTCGAGCACCCAGCCGAGCGGGTTGTGGACGGTCGGGATCGCGTACACGGCGCGGACCCGGCGGGCCCGGCACAGGCGGTCGAGCGCGTCGAGATCCGGGCCGGCCGGGGTGGCCGAGTTGGGCGGACTGGCGGGGACGGGCGCGAGGTCGAGGCCGTGGGCGGCGGCGAGCAGTTTGATGCCCGGGTAGCCGAGCGCGTCGACGGCGAGGACGTCGCCGGGGCGGGTGAGGGTGCGCAGCACGCAGTCCAGCGCTTGCTGGGCGCCGCTCGTCAGGAGGACGTTCTCGGGGGCGGTGTCCACACCGCGGTCCAGCAGGTAGGTGGCGACGACGGCCCGGTCGTGCCGGTGGCCGCCGGGCGGGTCCTGGCGCAGCAGGGCCTCGGCGTCGCCGGAGGCGGCGAGGGCGCGCATGGCGTGGCGGAGGTCGTCACCCTGGCCGGGGGCGAGCGGCTGGTTGAACGAGAGGTCGGCCACGCGCGGCACGGGGAGCGCGCGCGAGGGCTCGATGCCGTCGTAGCCGGTGCGGACGCGGACGAACGTGCCGCGGCCCTGTTCGCCCACCACGAGCCCGGCGGCGGCGAGTTCGGCGTAGACGCGGGTCGCGGTGGCGAGGGCGACGCGCCGCTCGCGGGCCAGCTCCCGGTGGGTGGGCAGGCGGGTGCCGGGCGGGAGCGCGCCGGAGCGGATCGCGGCGGCGTACTCGTCGACGACGGCCTTGTAGGCGGGCGGTCGCAAGGGGTCGTCCTTCCGGCGGGGCGGATGTATCCAGGGCAAGCGGTGTATCCAGGACAATGAGTGGATTGTCCTGCCCTGGGCTTCCTAGCCTCGGTCCCGACCGCATCCAGGCGCAAGGGAGCAGCCGCAATGACCGTCCGCGTCGCACGCGACCAGCACGTCGTGACCCTCACCATCGACCGCGAGGCCAAGCTCAACGCCCTCGACTACCCGACGATCGACGCGCTGCTCGTCGAACTCGACCGGATCGACGCCGACGACAGCGTCCGGGCCGTGATCCTGACCGGCGCCGGGACGCGCGCCTTCAGCGCGGGCGCCGACATCCCGTCGCTGGCCGGCAGCATCGCGGGCGGGACGGAACGGGCGCTGCGCGAGATCGTCCGGCGCGGGCACGCGCTGACCCGGCGGATCGAGGAGTTCCCGAAGCCGGTCGTCGTCGCCGTCAACGGGCTCGCGTACGGCGGGGGTTGCGAGATCACCGAGGCGGCGCCGCTGGCGATCGCCGCCGAGCACGCGACCTTCGCCAAGCCGGAGATCACCCTGGGCTTCCCGCCGCCCTTCGGCGGCTCGCAGCGGCTGCCGAGGCACGTCGGGCGCAAGCGTGGCCTGGAGATGATCCTCACCGGGGACCCTGTCCCGGCGGCGCGGGCGGCCGAGCTGGGGATCGTCAACTCGGTCGTCCCGGCGGACGAACTGCTGGACTCGGCCCGGGACTTGGTCGACCGGATCGTCCGGCACGCGCCGACGGCGGTCGCGGCCTGCCTGCGGGCCGTCACGCGCGGGATCAACCTGCCGATCGACGAGGGGCTGGCCGTCGAGGCGGCCTGGTTCGCCGCGACGGTGCCGACGGACGGGGTGCGGGACGGGCTGAAGCGCTTCCTCGACCGGTGACCGACAGGGGTTGCCGTCTCCGAAATAACGACGTTATTCTCAAGTAACGGCGTTATTTCGAGTCGAGGAGGCGTGCCATGAGCGGCACCGTCGAGCTGACGATCCTGGATGACCACACCGAGACCCGCGTCAGGGCCGTCCTGACCGGCGGCACCGACCCTCACGCCTGGCTCACCCACGCCGACGTCGAACGCGCGCTGGGCTTCACCCGCAAGCCCCAGGGCTGGTGCCGCGGCGACGTCTGCGTCCCAGCGGCGGCCGTCGCCCGGATCGAGGACGCCGGCCGCCTCGACGTCACCGCCTTCGCCGCGCTGCTCGGCCGCCCGGTGGCCGCCGAGCCCGCCGCCGGCGTCCTCGCCCTCGGCGCCTGCGCCGCCGACCGCTCCGCCGCCCTGGCGAGCGGCGAGGCACCCGACTTCGAGCTCCCGGACGTCCACGGCGTCCGGCACGCGCTGAGCGACCTGCGCGGACGGAAGGTCGCGCTGGTCTTCTGGGCCTCCTGGTGCGGCTGCCGCTACGACCTCCCCGCGTGGGAGCAGCTGCACGCCGACCTCGCCGCCGACGGCTTCTCGGTGCTGAGCGTCGCCGTCGACCGCCGCCCGGAGGACGCGGCGCCCTGGATCGCCGAGGCCGCGCCCACCCACCCCGCGCTGATCGACGTCGACGGCCGCGTCGCCGACCTCTACCAGCTGCTCAACGTCCCCACCGCGGTCTGGATCGACGAGGACGGCCGCATCGCCCGCCCGAGCGACACCCAGTTCGCGACCGACCTTTTCCGCTCGATGAGCGGCCTCGACTCCGGGAAGACGCTCGCCGCGCTGCGCCGCTGGGTGGTCACCGGCGACCCGGGCGTCGACGCCGACACCGTCGCCGCACTCACCGAACCGAGCACCGCCGGGCGCCAGCACGCCCGCACCGAGGCCGCCCTCGCCCTGTGGCTCCTGCGCCACGGCCACCCGGACGCCGCCGGACGCCACTTCGCGACGGCCGCCGACCTCGCCCCGGAGGACGTCACGACGTGGCGCAGCGCGATGCCGCTCCTCGGCGTGGACCCGATGGGCGACGAGTACTTCGCCCGCCGGGCCGCGCTGGAGGAGGCGGGCGTGCCGATCTACCGCCCCCTGCCGGACCGCGCCGAGCCCGCACCCGTCCCCGCACCTGCAGCCGTACCGGCACCCGTACCCGTCGCCGCGCCCGCACCCGTGCCCGCACCCGTCGCCGAGCGCGGTTAGCCGGTCCGGGAGAATCGTCCGCATGCCCGCCAAATCACCCACCGGCGCCTTCGCCCGGGCCCAGGCCCACGGCGAGGCCGCGCTGCGCACCGCCCTGCTGGACGTCGCCGCCGGCCTGCTCGCCGCCGAGGGCCCGGCCGCGCTGAGCATGCGCCGCGTCGCTGCCGCCGCCGACTGCTCGACCACCGTCCTGTACCGCCACTTCGGGGCCAAGGACGGCATCACGCGGGAGCTGTACCTGGAGGGCTTCGCCCGGCTGCGCCGCCGCCTGGACGCGGTGCCCCGGGGCGACGACCCGGCCGGGCACCTGGCCGCCCTCGGGCGCGCCTACCGGGCCAACGCCCTGGAGGAGCCCAACTTCTACGGCGTGATGCACGGCGAGGGCGTGCCCGGCTTCGTCCCGGACGAGGAGTGCAGGACGGCCGCCGCCGCGAGCCTCGACGTGCTGCGCGAGGCGGCGCGGGCGTGCGTCGCGGCGGGCGTGCTGCGGGCGGACGCCGACGTGGACGAGGTGACGGACACGCTGTGGGCGGCGGCGCACGGCGTGATCAGCCTGGAGCGCGGCGGGCACTTCCCCGGCGCCCTCGGCGAGCAGCGCTTCCGGACGCTGACGCGGGCGGCGGTGGGGGCGTTCCTGCCGTGAAACGTCTCCGCTGTGAACGTCCCCCGAAAAGCGTTTGTCCGGGCCCGGACAGCCCCGGCACCATCGCAGGGTGACCACGCTGTACCTGATGGTCGGCCTGCCCGGGGCCGGCAAGACCACGCGCGCCCGGCAGCTCGCCGACGAGCACGGCGCGCTGCGCCTGACGCCGGACGACTGGATGATCCCGCTGTTCGGCCTGGCGGAGGCGGACGGCAAGCGCGACGTCCTGGAAGGCCGGATGCTCTGGCTCGCCCTGGAGGCGCTCCGGCTGGGCACCGACGTGGTGGTGGACTACGGCTGCTGGTCCCGCGACGAACGCTCCGCGATCCGCTGGCTCGCCGAGGCCGAGGCGGCGCGCTTCCACATGGTCTACCTCCCCGTGGACGACGCGACCCAGCGCGCCCGGATCGCCCACCGCTGGGCGACCGCCCCCGACGAGACGTTCCCGATGACGGAGGCCGACATCCGGCTCGGCCGCGCCCACTTCGAGGAGCCCGACGCGGCCGAGCTGTCGGCCCCCGGGCCCGCCGCCGTCCCGCCGGGCTGGCCGACCTGGCGCGAGTGGGCCGCCGAACGCTGGCCGTCCTTCGGCTGAAGCCCCCGGGCGTCCCCTACGCCCCGCAGTGCTCCGCGACGGTGTCCGCGAAGGCGCGGGCCAGCGGGGAGAGGGTGTCCCAGCGGCGGACGGCCCAGCCGGCGGTGAGGACGGGCAGCGCGGGCAGGGGGATCAGCCGCAGGCCCGGGTGGCCGGGTCCCTGCCACTCCGGGAGGGCGGGCACGACGGCCTGGCCGAGGCCCAGTTCGGCGAGCAGGATCGCGGTGTCCCAGTCCGCGACGCTGGTGTCGAAGACCGGCCGGATGCCCGACCGGGCGAGCCAGGCGTCGAGCTGGGAGCGCGAGACCGAGTTCTGCGGCAGCCCGATGAGCCGGGCGTCCTGGAGGTCGGCCGGGTCGACGTGGGACCGGCCGGCGAGCGGGTCCCCGGCGGCGACGGCGAGTACCCAGGGCATCTCGAC
>NZ_JBFBDY010000333.1:0-6960 GCF_040683475.1 Kitasatospora sp. NPDC093558
GGAGCCGGCCAGGTCGACGCCGTCGGCCATGCCCCAGAGCAGGTAGCCGGACTTGGCGTACTCGATCTCCTGCAGCTGGTGGAGCAGCTTGGTGCGCTCGGCCTGGTCGGCGGTGCCCATGGCCTTGCGGTAGGTCTCGTCGAAGGAGGGCTCGTTCCAGCCGGTCTCGTTCATGCCGGCGTCGGAGAGCATGGTCTTGGAGGCCAGGAAGACGACGGAGTCGTTGGTGCCCCAGTAGCTGGTGTATAGCGGGGCCTTGAGCCAGGTGGCGTCCCAGAAGACCTTGGAGTCCTGCTTGACCACGTTGATCTTCACTCCGGCCTCGCGGACCTGGGTGGCGAACAGCGTCGCGGACTCGGCGAGACCGGAGATGTCGTCGGTGGTGATCAGGTCGTAGGTCTTGCCGGTGTCGAAGCCGGCGTCGGCGAGCAGCTGCTTGGCCTTGGCGAGGTCGCGCCCCCGCTGGGGGATGTCCTTGGCGTAACCGGGGTCGCCGGTGCCGAGGATGTCGTTGGCGGCGCTGCCGTAGCCGGAGAGGATCTGCTTGACCATGGCGTCGCGGTCGACGGCCAGTCGCAGCGCCTCGCGGACCTTCGGGTCGGCGAACGGGCCGTCGGCGGTGCGCATCACGATCGGCATCGCCATGTCGTTGGGGCGGCGCAGTACCTGGACGTCCTTGCGGGACTCGGCGGTGCGGGCGGCCACGGCGCCGACGTTGGAGGCGACGTCGATCTGCCCGGCGAGGAGGGCGTTGGCCATCGCCTGCGGGCTCTCGAAGAGGCGAACCTCGATGGCGTCCAGCGGGGGCTTGCCGCCGTACCAGTCGTCGTTGCGGACCAGCCGGGCGTTGCCGTCGCGGTACCAGTCGAGTTTGAACGGACCGGTGCCGGGGGCGCCGGCGACGGCGTCGTCCTTGGTGTCCTTCTTGAGCACGAAGGTGGTGAGCCGGGTGAGCAGCGGAAGTTCGGCGTTGGGGTAGTCGGAGACCAGGACGACGGTCTTCGCGTCCTCGGCGCCGATGCCCTCGGGCTGGATGCCGGGCAGGCGGCTCTTGCCGGAGGGGGTGTTGCGCAGGCGCTTGAGCGACCAGACGACGTCCTCGGCGGTGACGGGGGTGCCGTCGTGGAACTTGGCGCCGTCGGCGATGGTGAAGCGCCAGGTCTTGAGGTCCTCGGAGGGCTTCCAGGAGGCGGCGAGGCGGGGTGCGGTGTTGGTCTTGTCGCCCGGGACGGTCAGGGTGTCGTAGAGCAGACTGATGATCAGGTAGTCGCTCTCGTTGGCCTGGGTGCCGTGCGGGTCGCGGGTGGTGGCGGAGGCCTTGCCGAGCGCGCCGACCTTCAGGGTGCCGCCGGTGCGGGGCTGTTCGTTCGCGGCGCCGGTGGGCGCGGCGTCCCGGGAGGCGCCGCCGCCCGCACCGCCGCCGCAGGCGGCGAGTGCGCCGATGGCTCCGATGCCGGCGCCGGCCCACAGCAGCTGTCGTCTGGTGACGCCCACGTTCGTTCCTCGATTCGGGTTGCGCTCGATTTGCTTAGGGTTACCTATCCTAAGTTTCGGTCGCTCCGCAAGCCGCGCGATGGGATCCGGCTCGAGGTCGGCCGGATCCGACTGGATGTCAAAGAACGCCCTGGCCCAGCCAATTGCGACCTCCCGTGAAGCTTCGGTGTGTACGAAGTCCGGACTGCACACATGTAGACAGTCGGGCAGGTAAGGCTTGCCTTACCTTGAAGTCGTTGTTACGTTCCTCGGTGTCCGGCAGCCCGAGCCGCGCCGGACCGACGACTTTCGCGTTGCCCTCGCCCCCTCAGCAGGCGCGGCGATGCCGCATGCCCGCACCCCTCCTGCCCGACACGGAAGGTCCCACCGTGCCCACCTGCCCTGCCCCGGTACGCCGACTCGACTCCGACGCCGCCGCGGAACTCACCTCCACCGCGGCCAAGCTGCTGGCCTTTCACGGCTCCGCCACCAGTCCCTACCTGCTGGCCGACCTTCCCGTGATGTGCGCCCAGCTCGGCGAACGGCTGCGGCAGCAACTGCGTCCGGTCGACACCCCGGACGGCCTGTTCGTGCTGCGCGGCCTCGACGTCGACGACGTACGTCTGGGGCCGACCCCGGGTCACTGGTCGACCGTCGGCGACGCGGGCGAGGTGTGGGACGTGGTGTTGCTGCTCGTCTCCACCCTGATGGGCACCCCGATCGCCTGGGACGGCCAGCAGGACGGCCGGTTCGTGCACAACATCGTGCCGTCACCCGGCCATGAGAGCGAGCAGACCGGCGCCTCCAGCTCCGTCCTGCTCACCCCGCACACCGAGGACGCCTTCCACCCCGGCCGCGCCCATCTCCTGCTGCTGTGCTGCATGCGCAACCACGACCGCATCGCCACCACGGCGGCCAGCGTGCGCCTGACGGCCCTGTCCGAGGCGGACACCGAGCAGCTCAAGCGGCCCGTCGCGCCGATCCTGCCCGACGACGCCTACGAGGAGGCCCAGCGCTTCGCCGGTCGGCCCGCGCCGGTGCCCACCCTTTTCGACTCGCCCGACGGCCTGACCATGCGCTACGACCCCGCCTACACGCCGCTGGACGAGGCCGACGGCGAATGGCGCGAGGCGTACGGGCGTCTCGGCGAGGAGCTGGCCCGCGTCTCGGTCGCCGTGGCCCTGGAACCGGGCGACATCCTGGTCGTCGACAACGACCTCGTCGTCCACGGCCGCGTCCCGTTCCGGGCCCGTTACGACGGCACCGACCGCTGGCTCAAGCGCGCCTCCGCCCGCGTCGAGGGGCGCCCCACCCGGCCGGGCACCGAAAAGGACGAGCACGGCTACGGCCAGGCCGCCCTCACCGCCTGGGCGGCCTGAACCCGCATCAGCCGCCGTCTCAACTACCCGAAAGGGCACCCACATGGACCGGGACGACACCACCCTGCGCATACTGTCCACCAGCGACCTCGCCGGTCTGGACATCCCCCTCGTCGACGTCGTCGACACCGTCGAACAGGCCTACCGGACCCTGGCCGCCGGCCAGTCCGACAACCCCCGCAAGCTCACCGTCAAGCCCGCCGACGGCCACTCCGTCTCCTACGCCATGCTCGGCCGCGACGGGGTCCGAAACGTCGTCGCGATCAAGACCTCCTACAAGCACGGCCTGCACGAGGGCCGCGAGAACCAGCACTACTACACGACGCTGACCATCTACGACGACGTCACCGGCCTACCCGTGGCGATGATGGACTGCTCCCGGATCGGCTCCCTGCGCACCCCGGCCGTCTCCGCCCTGCTGGCCCGCGAATGCGCCACGCCCGATGCCCGCACCGGCCTGGTGATCGGCACCGGCACCCAGGGCCGGCTCGCCCTGCCGTTCCTGCTCACCACCCTGCCGAAGCTGGACCGCCTGCTGCTGTCCGGCACCCACCCCGACGGCATCTCCGCCGTTCGCGCCGAACTCGCACGCCACTTCCCCGAGCGGGAGGTGGAGTTGGTCACCGACCTCAAGAGCGCCGCGCGCGAGGCCGATGTGATCGTCGCCACCGCCGGCGCCCACACCCCCGCCGCCGTCGAAGCCGACTGGCTCAAGCCCGGCGCCGTCTCCATCCTGGTCGGCCACGGCCTCGCCCCCTCCACGCTGCACCGCGCGGACCGGGTGATCGCCACCAGCGAGGCCCAGATGCGCGTCACCGGCACCGACATGGCCGACGCGGACGGCAACCTCCGCGCCGTCGACCTCGAACTGCCCGTCGCCATCGCCGGCGTCTCCAAGGCCCGGACCGGCCACGACCAGCGGATCTTCGCGTACAACAGCGGACTCGTCGTCACCGACATCGCCCTCGGCCACCGCTTCGCCCAGCTCGCCGCCGAGCAGAACCTCGGCACCGAGGTGGCCCTGTGGCGCTGACCCTTCCCGCCCACCCCGACGCGCTCGCCGAGCACGTCCACGCGAGCGGCCTGCTGTCCGAACTCGCCCACGGCCTCGGCGGCCCCTTCCACTACCTGCTGCCCGAGCGCTTCGACGCCAACCTGGCCGCCTTCCGCGCCGCCCTCGCCGATGCCGACGTCGAAGGCCGCGTCTACTACGCCAAGAAGGCCAACAAGGCGGCCGTGTTCGTCGACCGCTGCGCCGCCGCGGGCGCCGGTGTCGACGTCGCCTCCCTCGGTGAACTGCGCGAGGCACTCGGCCACGGCGTACGCGGCGAGGACCTGGTCGTCACCGGCCCGGCCAAGTCCGAGGAACTGCTGCGCGTCGCCGCCCGGCAGGGCGCGCTGATCGCCGTCGACGCCCTCGACGAACTCGACCGCCTGATCGCCGTCGGGGGCCACCGTCCGGTCCGCGTACTGCTGCGCCGACACCCGTCGGCCCAGCCTCGCAGCCGCTTCGGCCTCGATGACGAGCAGCTTCACGAGGCGCTGCGCCGGTGCGCGGCGGCCGGGGAGCGAGTCCGGATGGAGGGCTTCGGCTTCCACCTGTCCGGCTACGAGGTGGGACCGCGCGCCGACCTCGCCGGCGAGCTGGTCGAACTCTGCCTCAAGGCCCGGGTGTTGGGCCTGCAAGCCGACCGGATCAGCATCGGCGGCGGATTCCCCGTCGACTACGTCCCCGCCGAGGCCTGGAACGCCTTCCTGGCCGAGCAGGGCCCCGCGCACTACCACGCCGAAAAGGCCTTCACGGCAAGCGACTTCTACCCCTACCACTCGCCGGTCGCGGGCGCCGACGCACTGCGCGCCATCCTCGCCGCCAGCCCCGGCGGTCAGGGGCCGAGCCTGGCGAAGCGGTTGCGCGAGGCCGGGGTGATGCTGCTGCTGGAGCCCGGACGCGCGCTGCTGGACGGCGCCGGCTCCTCCGTCTTCCGGATCCAGGGCGTGAAGGACCGGGCCGGGTACGGCATCGCCACCGTGGACGGCACCAGCCTCAGCCTGTCCGAGCAGTGGTTCAACAGCGAGTACCTGCCCGAACCGGTGCTGCTGACCGAACGCGACGGTGACGCCGAAGTTCCCTACCCGGCGTGCGTCGGCGGTGCCAGCTGCCTCGACTCCGACCTCCTGACCTGGCGCAAGGTCGTCTTCCCCACCCGGCCGCAGGTGGGTGACCTGCTCGTCTACCCCAACACGGCCGGCTACCAGATGGACTCCAACGAGTCGCCCTTCCACGAGCTCCCGCTACCGCCCAAGGTCGTCATCGACCGAATCGACGGCGCCGGCCGGCCTCGCTGGCGCCTCGACCGTTGACCCCCACTCACGCCGTCCCGACGGAGCTTCAATGACCGACGCCCTGACCCGCCCCCCGGTGGTCAGCCGGATATCCGACCTCATCGGCTACACCCCGCTGTTCGAACTCGCCCGCGCCGACAACGGCGCCCGCCTGCTGCTCAAACTGGAGATGTTCAATCCCACCGGCAGCGCCAAGATCCGGATGGCCCGCCAGATGGTCCTCGACGCAGAGGAACGCGGCGAGCTGCGCGAGGGCGGCCACATCATCGAGTCCACCTCCGGCAACACCGGTCTCGGGCTCGCCGTCGTCGCCGCCGAACGCGGCTACCGCTTCACCGCCGTCGTCGACCACCACGCCGCAGTCGACAAGCTGCGCGCCATGTCGGCCATGGGCACCGAACTCGTCTACGTCGACGAGGACGGCGGTGAGGAGCTCCACACCGCCGCCCGCGAGGAACTCGCCGAGGAGATGGCGCGCGGCAAGGACAACACCTTCTTCACCGAGCAGCACAACAACCCCAGCAATGCCGTGGGCTACTACGCGGTCGGCCGCGAGATCGCCCAGGCCCTCGACAACCGGGTCGATGTGCTGATCGGCGCCGTCGGCACCGGCGGCGGACTGTGCGGCACCGCCCGCGAGCTGAAGAACGCCGTCCCCGACCTCACCGTCGTCGGCGTCGAGCCCAAGGGCTCCATCGCCTTCGGCCCGCCCGCCCACGACTACTACCAGTCCGGCACCGGCACCCCCGAAGGCGCCACCATCGGCCTGCTCGTCGACTACGACCTCATCGACGAAGGCGTCAAGGTCGGCGACGTCGAGGCCTTCGCCACCGCCCGCGCGGTCGCGCGCCGCACCGGTCTGCTCATCGGCGGCTCCGCCGGCGGCGTTGTCCACGAGGCCCTCTGCCGGCTGCCCGCCCTCGCACCGGACAGCGTTATGGTCGCCTTCATCAACGACGGCGGCGAGAAGTACATGGACACCGTCTTCAACGACGACTGGATGACCGCCCGCAACCTCCTCGACGAGGCCGTGGAGGCCGAGATCGACGAGACCCTCACCAAACTCCGCAGGAACTGAATCCCATGCAGCAGCCAGCCACCCTCGCCCGCGACAGCCGCGCCCTCGCCGCCCTCGCCGTCCCGCTCGCCCTCACCCAGCTCGCCCAGGTCGCTCTCACCACCACCGACACCATCATGATGGGCGCCCTCGGGACGGAGGCACTCGCGGCCGGCGGCCTCGCCCTGGTGATCTTCAACCAGCTGCGGACCATGGGCGTCGGACTCGGTACGGCCGTCGGCAACCAGGTCGCAGCCGCCGCCGCCCGCGCCGAACGGGCGGGGGCGGAGGAGGACGAGGGGGGCGAGGCCGACGAGAACGTGCGCGGCCTGGTCCGGGCGGCCATGGCCGTCGCCACCATCGCCGGCCTCGTCGGCGCCGTGCTGATGGTCCTCATCGGCCAGGCCGCCACCCGGCTCGGCCAGGACGCGGACGTCGCCCACCGTGCCCAGGGCATGCTCGCCGCCCTCGCCCCCGGCCTGCTGCCCTGCCTCTGGTTCCAGGCGATCCGCCAGTTCACCGTCGGCATGCGCCGCCCACAGGCCCTGCTACGGATCACCATCGCCTCCGTCGCCGTCAACGCCGGGCTCAACTGGGCCTTCATCCACGGCACCTGGGGCCTGCCCGAGCTCGGCTTGACCGGCATCGGCGTCGCCACCAGCAGCGTCTACCTGCTCTCCTTCCTCGCCCTGTACGCCTCCGCCCGCC
>NZ_JBFBDY010000334.1:0-6951 GCF_040683475.1 Kitasatospora sp. NPDC093558
CGGACGCGAGCGGGGCCGCGGCCGGCCGGCGGCGCGCAGCCGGGCGGGGACGGGGGCAGGGACGGGGGCCGGGCATCGGACGGCGGAGGCGGCGCGGGCCGCAGCGTGGCCCGGGCGTGGCGCGCCGGGCCGTCGTCGGGGCGGCCGGGCTGCTGTGCCTGGTGCTCGGCACGTCGGTGGCTCTCAGCTCCCAGGAGACGCCGGTCGTACGGATCGAGTCCTCGGCGCACGGCAGCGCGACGGACGGCCCGGCCTCAGGGCCCGCCGCGTCGACCGGGACCACGGGCACCACGGGCACCACCGGCGCCCCTGCTCCGCCCGCCCCGAAGGCGCTCCCCGCCTCGGAGCCGACCCGCCTGCTCATCCCGTCCGCCGGCGTCGACGCCCCGGTGACCGGCCTCGGTCTGAACGCCGACGGGACGGTCCAGGTGCCGCCGGCCGACCGGGCCGGGGAGGTCGGCTGGTACCGCAACGGCCCCACCCCGGGCGAGACCGGCCCCGCCGTCCTCGTCGGGCACTACGACACCGTCCACGGCCCGGCGGTCTTCCACGGCGTGCCGAAGCTGCGGCCGGGCGACCTCATCCAGGTGCGGCGCGCGGACGGCACCACCGCGGACTTCAAGGTCCGCTCGCTGCTGCAGGCCGCCAAGGACCGCTTCCCGACCGACGCCGTCTACGGCGACACCCCGGCCCCGGCCCTCAGGCTCATCACGTGCGGGGGCAGCATCGGGTCGGACGGCCACTGGACCGACAACATCATCGTCCTGGCCGACCCGGCCTGAGACGGCCCGAGACGCCTGAGACGGCCCCACGGAACCATCGGCGACCGCGCGCACGACCTACTCAGAAGGCACCGCAACGCTCAGAAGGCACCGCAACGACGCCGTACGAACGCGGCAGGCACACCAGGAGGGCGAGCACCGACGTGGCAGCAACATCCCCGCCCCGCCGCCGGCCCGCCGCCGCGCCGGTGGCCGTCCTCGCGGCCGTGGCCGTCCTGGTCGTCCTCGCCGCCGTCCTGGTGGTGGGCCGGGCCGACCCGGGCGGCCTGAAGGACCAAGGCCCGTCGCAGCCGGTGACGCCGCCGCTGAAGCCGCAGCTGCTCTGGCCCGGCCTGGCCTCGTCGCCGTCCCCCTCCGCCACCGGGAGCGCGCCCGCCACCCCCCAGGCTTCACCACAGCCCGTCCCCGACGTGACCGCCTCCGGGCGGGACATCACCACGGTCGACGTCCGGGCCGTCCTCGCCAAGGACCCGGGGGTGAGCACGGACGAGCGGCGGGCCCTCGGCTCCTGCACCGAGTGCGAGGTCCGCAGCCCCGAGTTCCGCGACCTCACCGGCGACGGGAAACCCGAGCTGATCGCCGCCGTCGTCGTCCCCCGGCAGGTCGTGCTGCACGTCTACACGCTCGCCGACGACCGGCTCGTACCCGTCCTCCGGGTCGAACTGCTGCCCGGATTCAGCGCCGAGACCATCGGCACGGACCTGTGGCTGTTCGACCCCACCTCCGTCACCGTCCGGACCACCAGCCACTACCAGTGGGACGGCGTCCGGCTCGTCCGGGTGGAGCAGAAGGTCGAGGGCGTCGGCCCGGTGCCCGGCCCGTCCGCCGCGCCGGACCCGGTGACCTCCGTCATCCCCCCGGGCGGACGCGCTCCCGGTCCCGTCCGCCCGACGGCCGAACCGGCCAAACCGACGGCCGTCCCGTCCCCGATCGCCACCAAGGCGCCCGGCCGGCCGGTGCCCGCCCTCCCGGGAGTGCAGCCGTGAACCCCGACCCCCTAGCCTCGGCACCCATGACCCCCGCCGAGACGCCCGCGCAGCCCCACATCCTGATCGTCGAGGACGACGAGGTGATCCGCGAGGCCACCCGGATGGCCCTGGAGCGCTACGGGTTCCCCGTCTCCACGGCCGCCGACGGCCTGGAGGGACTGGAGACGTTCCACGCCGTCCGGCCGGACCTCGTCCTGCTGGACGTCATGCTGCCGCTCCTCGACGGGGTCGGGCTGTGCCGGCGGATCCGCGAGGAGAGCCAGCTGCCGATCCTGATGATGTCGGCGCGCACCGACCCGGTGGACGTCGTGTCCGGGCTGGAGGCCGGGGCGGACGACTACGTGGTCAAGCCGTTCGAGAGCGCGGTGCTGGTCGCCCGGATCCGGACGGTCCTGCGGCGGGTCCGCGCGGTCCCGGCCGAGCTCCCCGCCCCTTCGCCCTCTCCCGCGGCCCCTCCGTCGTCCCCCTCTTCCCCCTCCATCTCTTCCACCTCCGTCTCTCCCCCCTCCATCTCTCCCCCCTCCATCTCTCCCCCCTCCATCTCTCCCCCCTCCGTCCGGAGCTTCGACGGCATGCAGGTGGACACCGACAGCATGGAGGTCCGCGTCGACGGCCGCCTCGTCCCGCTCACCCCCACCGAACTGCGGCTGCTGCTGGAGTTCACCGCCGCGCCCGGCATCGTGCTGGAGCGCTCGACCCTGCTCGAACGCGTCTGGGACTACGAGTGGGGCGCCGACACCCGAGTGGTCGACGTCCACGTGCAGCGGCTGCGCGCCAAGATCGGCGCCGGGCGGATCGAGACCGTCCGCGGGTTCGGCTACAAGCTGCGGCGGCCCGCATGACGCTGCGCCGCCAGATCGCCACCGCCGTCGCCGCGATCTCCGTCCTGGTCGCGGTGGCGGTCGGCCTGCTGGTCCACCGGGCGATGATCCGTCAGCACGTCGACCAGGCCCGCACCACCGCCCTCGCCGCCCTCGACGCCTCGCTCGGCGAGTACGGGCGCAGCGGCGACGTCACCCGCCACGGCGCCGCCCTCGACGACCCGGCGCTGCCCAGCCGGCTGCGCGCGCTCGCCGCCGCCGGACGGCAGGGCACGCTGCTGGCGGCCGGACCGGACGGCGAGACGATGTGGGCGGCCGGGCCGGTGCGGAATGCCGTCCTCTCCGTCCGGGTCGACTTCACCCAGGACCGGCAGGCGATCGCCGACCTCGACCGGATCATCCTGCTCACCGTCGTCGCGGCCGTCTTCACCACCGTCCTGGCCGGGGTGCTGGTCGCCGACCGGATCAGCCGCCGCCTGCGCACCGCGGCCACCGCCGCCCGCGGCATCGCCGCCGGCCGGACGGACACCCCGATCGGCGAACTCGTCGACGGGCGGGACGAGGTGGCCGACCTCGCGGCCGCCGTCGACCAGATGTCCCGCTCGCTGCACCGGCGGCTGGCGGACGAGCAGCGCTTCACCGCGGACGTCGCCCACGAGCTGCGCACCCCGCTCACCGGCCTGGTCACCGCCGCCGAACTGCTGCCGCCGGGCCGGCCCACCCAGCTCGTCCAGAACCGGGTCCAGGCCCTGCGCGCCCTCGTCGAGGACCTGCTGGAGGTCTCCCGCCTCGACGCCGACGTCGAGACCCCGGACCTCTCCGCCGTCCCCCTGGAACGGGCGGTGCGCCGCACCGTCACGCTCACCGGCCTGGACGTGGACGTCACGGTGACCGCCGACGCCGAGGTGCGCACCGACCTGCGCCGGCTGGACCGCATCCTCGGCAACCTCGTCCTCAACGCCCACCGCCACGGCGCCGCCCCGGTCGAACTCCACGTCGACGGCCACCGCATCACCGTCCGCGACCACGGCCCCGGCTACCCCGCCGACCTCCTCGACCACGGCCCGCAGCGCTTCCGCACCAACGCCCCCGAACGCGGCCGCGGCCACGGCCTCGGCCTCACCATCGCCACCGGCCACACCCGCGTCATCGGCGCCACCCTCACCTTCACCAACCACCCCACCGGCGGCGCCCTGGCAACCCTCACCCTCCCCGACCCACCAACCCCCTGACCCGCCCGAAGCCCCCGGCACCAATCGGCCGGCGTTCGAAGCTCCCTTGTGTCCCCGTGAAAACGACGAAGGGCCGGCCCCTGACGGAACCGGCCCTCGCACGCGGAGCCCCCTGTCGGGTTCGAACCGACGACCCCCGCTTTACAAGAGCGGTGCTCTGGCCAGCTGAGCTAAGGAGGCACGGTGGCCGTCCGCGATGGATCACGGCGGCACCGGGGGCAGTCTACCGGGCGCGGGTGGCGGGGTGGGGGGATATCCGGGGGTTGGTGGGCGGGGCGGGCGTGGGGCGGGCGTGATGGAAACGATGCGGAAATCGGGCTCGTGGGGGCTGACAAGCGGCGGGGGCGCGGGTAGCGTCGCCGGGAGCCGGTTCGCTTAGTGGTCCAGACCACTGGGCGGGGCGGTGAGACGAACGAAACCCCCTTTACTCGGATCGTCCGGCACGTTCCTGCCGGTGAAGGAGAGCACAACCATGGCTTCTGTCACGTACGACCAGGCGACCCGCGTCTACCCCGGGGCGGACAAGCCCTCCGTGGACGCGCTGGACCTGGAGATCGCGGACGGCGAGTTCCTCGTGCTGGTCGGCCCCTCGGGCTGCGGCAAGTCGACCAGCCTGCGCATGCTGGCCGGTCTGGAGGACGTCAACAGCGGCGCGATCCGGATCGGCGACCGGGACGTCACCCACCTCCCGCCGAAGGACCGGGACATCGCGATGGTGTTCCAGAACTACGCGCTCTACCCCCACATGACCGTCGCCGAGAACATGGGCTTCGCGCTCAAGATCGCCGGCGTCAACAAGGCCGAGATCCGCACCAAGGTCGAAGAGGCCGCGAAGATCCTCGACCTCACCGAGTACCTGGACCGCAAGCCGAAGGCGCTCTCCGGCGGTCAGCGCCAGCGCGTCGCGATGGGCCGCGCGATCGTGCGCCAGCCGCAGGTCTTCCTGATGGACGAGCCGCTGTCGAACCTGGACGCCAAGCTCCGCGTCTCGACCCGCACCCAGATCGCCGGCCTGCAGCGCCGCCTGGGCATCACGACGGTGTACGTGACCCACGACCAGACCGAGGCGCTCACCATGGGCGACCGCGTCGCGGTGCTGAAGGGCGGCGTGCTCCAGCAGGTCGACACCCCGCGCAACATGTACGACAAGCCCGCCAACCTCTTCGTGGCCGGCTTCATCGGCTCGCCGGCCATGAACCTGGTCGAGGTGCCGCTGGTGGACGGCGGCGTGAAGTTCGGCGGTTCGGTGGTCAACATCTCGCGTGACGACCTGGCCGGCGCCGGCACCGACAAGACCGTGACCGTCGGCATCCGCCCGGAGCACTTCGAGGTCGTCCCGGCGGGCGGCATCGAGGGCGTCGCGGTGACGGTGAACGTGGTCGAGGAGCTCGGCTCGGACGGCTTCGTCTACGGCACCACCAAGATCGGCGGCGAGGACAAGGACATCGTCGTGCGCGTGCACGGCCGGCAGATCCCGGCCCGCGGCGAGACGATCCACGTCGTGCCGATCGCCGACGAGACCCACGTGTTCTCCACCAGCACGGGCGCCCGCCTCAGCAGCTGAGCAACCGAGCAACACCGGCACACCGCCGGCGCGACACGAGCCCGTCGGACCGTCCCCCGGTCCGGCGGGCTCCGTCCGTACACCCCCGCGTCAACACGGTGACGGGACGAACCCGGACACGTCGTCACTCGATGGTGTAACGGAGGGAGATCCGGCCCGCACCCACCGCTACTCTCCTGAGCGTGAAGCAGCTTTTGCGCCGTATCGGCCAGACCGTCGCCCTCACCCTGCCCGTGGTCCTGGTGACCACCGGGACCCTCGCCGTGACCAGGGTCCCGTGGGCCCCTCCGACCGGGCTCGACCAGCAGGTCGTCGCGGCGTCCAGCGGCGACGGCGCGGGCATCGGACGCTCCGCGGGCGCGGCCGGCAAGACGCCGGACGGGCTGGCGCCGCAGGACGCCCTGCGGGTCGCCATGCTGGACGAACTGCGCGAGCACAGCCCGGCCGCCGCGCTGGACCTCCTGGAGCGCTCGATGCGCGAGCAGCCCTCGCTGACGCCCTACTGCACCTCGCTCGCCACCGAGCTCGGCCGGGCGACGGTGAAGAAGTACCAGGGTGACGTGCAGCGGGCCCGCTCGTTCGCCCGCCCGGTCTGCGACGGCTCGTTCGCGGCGGGCATCGCGGGCTGACGCCGCAGCGGCCCTAGGGGCGCCCTGGGCCCCAACCCCCGTCGGGGCGCCTATCGTTCAGGCATGAGCGCTGACTCCGGCCCCACCGCCGACCTCACGTCCCCGCAGCCCCCGCACCCGCCCCGGCCGACCACGACGCCCGTCACCCAGGCCGTCATCCTGGCCGGCGGTCAGGGCTCGCGGCTGCGGCCCTACACGGACGACCGCCCGAAGCCGCTGGTCGAGATCCCGGGGACGGGCACGCCGATCCTCGGCCACCAGCTGGCGTGGCTCGCCTCCGAGGGCGTCACGGACGTCGTGGTGTCCTGCGGCCACCTCGCCGACGTGCTGCAGGAGTGGCTGGACAAGGCGGACTTGCCGCTGCGCGTGCGGACGGTCGTCGAGGAGGAGCCGCTCGGGCGCGGCGGCGGGCTCAAGTACGCGGCCAGGGCGCTGCCCCGCCCGGACGAGCCCTGGTACGCCACGAACGGCGACATCTGGACCCGCTTCAGCCTGCGCGACATGGCCGCCTTCCACCACGAGCGGGACGCCGTCGCGACGCTCGCCCTGGCCCGGCCGCGGATCCCGTGGGGCGCGGTGGAGACCGACCAGTTCGGCAACGTGCTGGACTTCATCGAGGCACCGCCGTCGCCGTTCCTCATCAACGCGGGCCTGTACGTGTTCAGCCCGGAGTTCACCGAGCTGCTGCCGGACGTGGGCGACCACGAGCGCACGACCTTCCCCCAACTCGCCCGCAGCAAGCGGCTGGCGGGCTACCAGCTGCCGCAGGGCGTGTACTGGCGCGCGATCGACACCGCGAAGGATCTCACTGAGGCCGCCAAGGAGCTCGCCGCCGGCGCGGGCCGCACCCCGCAGTAGCCCGAACCACACACCGCAGTAACCCCCAAAGAAGCACACAAAGGCGGTCGGCCGGGTGCTCCCCCACGGAGCACCC
>NZ_JBFBDY010000335.1:0-6935 GCF_040683475.1 Kitasatospora sp. NPDC093558
GCCCCCTCGCGCGGCGGGCACTTCGGGGGTGCCTTCCCCGCGGCCCTGCTGAACCGCTACGAGCCGCACCGCGTCGCCGGTTCGGGCACCGAGGGCACCGTCTGGCACGTCCGGCGCCTGGACGGCGGCGGCGACGCCGCGGTGAAGGTCACCCGGGCCGGCCAGGCCATGGACACCGAGCTGCTGGACCACCTGCGCGACGAGGCCTACCTGCGCCACGTGCCGCGGATCGTCCACTACGGACAGGTCGAGCACGCCGGGGTCGGCTGCGACTGGGTGGCGATGGAGTACCTGCCCGTCACCCTCGCCGACCGCATCGCCGAGCTGACCCGCGCCCGCCGGCACACCGACCCGCGCGCGACCGACCCCATCGTCCGCGAACTCGTCGCGATGCTGGACTTCTGGCAGCGGCGGGTGGCCCGCAACCCGGTCGACTTCAAGCCGGCCAACATCCTGGTGCGCCCCGGCGGCGGCCCCGGGCAGTTCGTGATCGCGGACTTCGGCGGCGTCGCCAAGCTCACCGCCAGCCGCAGCTTCTCGCCCGAGATGCAGGTCACCGTCGCCTACATGGCCCCCGAGCAGCTCGCCGGCTCCAACCACCCGGCCGGCCCCTGGTGGGGGCTGGGCAACGTGCTGTACGAGCTGTTCACCGGCCGTCCCCGCTACCTGGACCGGGACGGCCTCCTGATGAGCGACGAGGTCCTGCAGTACGACCTGGTCTTCTCCGAGGAGGTCGACCTCTCCGCCGTCACCGACCCGCGCCGCAGGCTCCTGCTCCAGGGCCTGTTCACCAGGAACCCGGCCCACCGCTGGCAGGCCGGGCAGGTCCGGCAGTGGCTGGAGGGCGGCAGCCCCGCCGTCGTCCGCACCCAGGGGCCGGCCCCGGCCGCCGGGGCCGGCCACGCGCACCGGCCGGTCACCTTCCTCGGCGACCCGTACCACGCCCCGTCCGTCCTGGCCTGGACGATGCTGAACCGCTCGGGCGAAGCCGCCGAGTGGCTCGTCGACGGCGGCGCGCGGAAACTGCTCGCCTGGCTGCAGGACGACGTCCGCGACACCCTCTTCGACCTCCACTACCTGCGGGACGTCGAGCTCGCCCGGGGCACCGGACGGGCCCGCGCGGCGGCGCTCGCCGTGCTCGCCTTCGGCGCCGCGTTCGCGCCGTCCTCCGTCCCGCACTACCGCGAACGCCCGGTCGACGCGGCCGGCCTGACCCGGATCGGCACCGAGCCGGACGTCGTCGCCGTCCTCGACGAACTGCTCGCCGCCTCGGTACTGCCCGTCGCCGCCCGCTACGACTGCGACCACCCCGAGTGCTCCGGCGAGCACTGCGGCTGGCTGCTCGGCCTCGTCCGCGTCCCGCAGATCGTCGCCGGGACCGAGCGGACCGCCCGCGAACTCGGCGGCGGGCGGCGCACCGGGGACGGACTGACCGTCGACGAACGGGCGCACGCGTACCGCCTCGCGATCTGGCTGACCGTCCAGCCCGAGGAGCACGCCCGGCTACTCGCCCGGCTCTCCCCGCTGCCCACCGCGCTCTACCGGCTGCCGCTGTCCGGGCGGATGGTGGCGGTGACGGCCCTGGTGGCGGCCGTCGTGGTGGACGCGGTGGCGAGGGCCTGGACGGCGGTGCGCCGCCGCCCGGCGGACGACGTGCGGCGCCGGTGGTCCGCGCTGCGCCGGCGCGCGGTCGGCGCCGACCCCGGGACGGTGGCCGGCTGCGCGGCGCTGGTCGCGGCCGAGGCGCTGCGGGCCCGGCGGATGGTGGGCGGCCGGACGGCGACGAGCGGGCAGGCCGGGCGGACGGGGCGGACGGGCACGAACGCGCGGGTGGGGGCTGGCGCGGCCCGGCGGCCGATGGCCTGGCAGGCGTGGCTGCGGGTGTGGTGGACGAACGCGGGCGCCGCGCTGCCCCGGCAGCTCGCGGCGGCGCTGCTGGTGCTCGTCGCCCTCTCGCTGGTGTTCTGGGCCGGCGCGCTCGCGCGGATCAGCATCGACGCCGGCAACCAGCTGAACATCCTGCCGAACAGCCTCCTCGGCGGCCCGCTGCGCACGGCCGGCGACCACGCGGCGCGGACGGTGACGCCCCAGCTCGGCGCGGCGCTGGCCGCCGCGCTCACCCGGGTGGCGTTCCCCGCCCGGGTCGGCCGGGGCACGCTCGCCCTGGCCGCCGCGGGCGCCGGCGCGATCGGCTACCTGCGGCTGGGCCCGCCGATGACGGTGCTCAAGCCGCCGCCCGCGCTGGCCGACCGGGTGGTCACCTTCGAGGGCGGCATGGGCAGCTGGGCCGGGGTGGCGGCGACCGTCGGGCTCGTCCTGGCCCTCGTCCTGATCGAGCGCGCCGCCCGGATGCTCCGTCCGGTCCACGCCGCGCGGCGCCGCACGGTGCTCGAGTGGCGCAACCTCGCCGCCGGCCGTCGGGCTCCCGCGTCCCCCGCGTCCCCCGTGCCGCCGTCCTGGCCGGGTCGCGCGGCGGCGGGCTGGCGCCCGGGCCTCGCCGGGGCGCGCGACCGCGCCCTGTTCGTGCTCGGCTCCACCGTCCTCCTGGCCATCCTGCTGTGGGCGACCGTCGAGGTCCGGCTCGCCGCCGTCGGGCACCACCCGACGCCGGCCTCCTGGGGCACCGGCCAGACCGGAGCCGCCTACCAGGCCGGCTTCACGCTCCTGCTCGCCGCCCTGTCGGCCGGCGGCGCCATGGCCGGCCCGCGCACCGCCCGCCGCCTGCTCGTCCTCTGGCTCCTCGGCACCCTGCTGCTCGGCGCCTGGCCCCCGCCGCTGGGCCCGATGGAGGCCCTGCGCATCCCGGTGGCCGAACCGCTGTACGGCGCCATCGCCGCCTGGTGGGGCCACAGCGCCTTCTGGGCCGCCATTCTGATCGCCCTCCCCCTCACCTGCCTGGGCGTCCAGCGCACCGTGGCCCGGACCGGCCCCCGTGCCCCGGGCCACTGAGGGCCGCTGCCCCTGCTCAGCCGACTGCTCAGCCGACCAGGCGGGAGAGCTCGATCGAGTGGCCCGTCCGCTCGACCTTGGCGCGCAGGTACCGGACGTTGCTCTCGGAGAGGTGGACGCCGGTCGGGACGCGCCGTTCGACGGTGATCCCGAGGGCGGCGAGCTGGGACGCCTTGTCGGGGTTGTTGCTCAGCAGCTCGATGCCGGTGGTGCCGAGGGCGGCCAGCATCTGGGCCGCGGCAGTGTAGTCCCGGCCGTCCTCGGGCAGGCCGAGGGCCGTGTTGGCGTCGTACGTGTCGAGGCCAGAGTCCTGGAGGGCGTAGGCGTCGAGCTTGTTGTAGAGGCCGATGCCGCGGCCCTCCTGGCGGAGGTAGAGCAGGTAGCCGCCGGCCTCGCTGATCCGCTCGACCGACTCGCGCAGCTGCGGGCCGCAGTCGCAGCGGTCCGAGCCGAACACGTCGCCGGTCAGGCACTCCGAGTGCAGCCGCACCAGCGGCGTCCCGCCCTGCGGCACCTGCCCGAACGCGAGCGCCAGGTGCTCGGCGCCGTCGGCCAGGCCGTGGAAGGTGAAGACCTCCGCGTCGGCGCGGTAGCCGTCCGGGAAGGTCAGCGGGATGCGCACGCGTGAGCGCACCGTGGCGGAGCCGGGCTGCGGCATGGGTGGGCCTCCGTTGGCGGGTAGCGGTAGCGGGTTGCCGGGGGTGTTGCGGGGGTGTTGCCGGGGGTGTGACGTCCCCATCGGGGTGAACCGGGCTCCGACCGTACTCGGTCGTTCCAATTTGAACAACTGGGTACTGTCCGTGCCCGGGACGACTACGCAGACGACTACGGAGGCGCACAACACCACGTCCGCCCCGGCTGTTCCCGTCCCCGGGGCTACGTTCCGTGACTCCCGGGCGGGGATGGGTAGCGGTTCAGCCGGGCTCAACGCGGACCCGAGGATGCTGAGGGATCGTAACCACCGCGGGGCGAGGGGGGTTTCAGTATGTGGATGGGCCGGGAGCCGCGCCGGGGACACTGCGAGACTTTCCGCGTTTCCTGGGCACGGGAACGCCTCGCGCACGACCACTGCCGACCACGGAAGGTCAGAACCGGATGCCCGCCAACCCTCACACCGCTCCTTCCCCGCAGGCCCACCAGGCCGAGAACCGCGCCATCGAGGCGCTCTACGCGGACGTCGTCCGCCGCAACCGCGGCGAGACCGAGTTCCACCAGGCCGTCCACGAGGTCCTGGAGACCCTCGCCCCGGTGCTCGCCCGCCGCCCCGAACTCGCCGACGCCCGGATCGTCGAGCGGGTCTGCGAGCCCGAGCGCCAGCTGATGTTCCGCGTCCCGTGGACCGACGACGCCGGCGCGATCCACGTCAACCGCGGCTTCCGGGTGGAGTTCAGCAGCGCCCTCGGCCCGTACAAGGGCGGGCTGCGCTTCCACCCGTCCGTCGACCTCGGCATCGTCAAGTTCCTCGGCTTCGAGCAGATCTTCAAGAACGCGCTCACCGGGCTGTCGATCGGCGGCGGCAAGGGCGGCTCCGACTTCGACCCCAAGGGCCGCTCGGACGCCGAGATCATGCGCTTCTGCCAGTCCTTCATGACCGAGCTCTACCGCCACATCGGCGAGCACACCGACGTCCCCGCCGGGGACATCGGCGTCGGCGGCCGGGAGATCGGCTACCTGTTCGGCCAGTACAAGCGGATCACCAACCGCCACGAGAGCGGCGTCCTCACCGGCAAGGGCCTCGGCTGGGGCGGCGCGCGGGTGCGCACCGAGGCCACCGGCTACGGCTGCGTCCTGTTCACCGAGGAGATGCTGCGCGCCCGCGGCGAGAGCCTGGACGGGTGCCGGGTCGTCGTCTCCGGCTCGGGCAACGTCGCCGTGTACGCGATCGAGAAGGCGCAGCAGCTCGGCGCGACCGTCCTCACCTGCTCCGACTCCTCCGGCTACGTCGTCGACGAGAAGGGCATCGACCTCGACCTGCTCAAGGAGGTCAAGGAGGTCCGGCGCGGGCGGATCGCCGAGTACGCCGAACTGCGCGGCGCCCACGTCCGGTTCGTCGCGGCGGGGGCCGAGGGCTCGAGCGTGTGGAGCGTGCCGTGCGACGTCGCGCTGCCCTGCGCCACGCAGAACGAGCTGACGGAGACGGACGCGGTCGCGCTGGTGCGCGGCGGGGTGAAGGCGGTCGCCGAGGGCGCCAACATGCCCACCACGCCGGAGGCGGTGCGGGTGTTCCAGGAGGCCGGCGTGGCCTTCGGCCCGGGCAAGGCGGCGAACGCGGGCGGCGTGGCGACCAGCGCGCTGGAGATGCAGCAGAACGCCTCGCGCGACTCGTGGACCTTCGCCCGCACCGAGGAACGGCTGGCCGGCATCATGCGGCACATCCACGAGTCCTGCGCCACGACCGCCGAGCGGTACGGCCGGCCGGGCAACTACGTGGTGGGCGCGAACATCGCGGGCTTCGAGCTGGTCGCGGACGCGATGCTGGCCCAGGGCCTGGTCTGACCCCCGTCGGTGCCCGCTGTGTGTGGGTGCGGTGTGGTCCTGAGGGGAACGCTACCCGACTGCCACCCGACCGCAGCGGGCACCGATTGTCGGGTGCGGCAAGGTGGGTCCTTCCTACGGTGGAGATCAACGAGGAAGGACGGGGGCCGGAGTGCTGGAGCACCTCAACCGGGCGATGGAGGACATCGACCGCAACCTGGACCGTGAGATCGACGTGGCGGGACTGGCGCGGATCGCGATGACGTCGGAGTACCACTTCCGGCGGCTGTTCTCGATGCTCGCCGGGATGCCGCTGTCGGAGTACGTCCGGCGCCGGCGGCTGACCGTCGCCGGGGCCGAAGTGCTCGACGGCGAACGGACGTTGCTCGACATCGCGGTGCGCTACGGCTACACCTCGGGGGAGGCGTTCGCCCGGGCGTTCCGGGCGATGCACGGGGTCGGGCCCGGGGAGGCCCGGCGCGACGGCGCGACGCTCAAGTCCCAGGCCCGGATGTCCTTCCGACTCGTCGTGGAAGGAGCAAGCAGCATGGATTACCGGATCGTTCAGAGGCCGGACTTCCGGATCGTCGGCAAGAAGGCGCGGGTGCCCCTGATCTACCAGGGCGTCAACCCGCACATCGCCGAGTTCATCAAGGAGATCGGAAAGGAGACCGTCGAGCGGATCACGGCGCTGACGGGCGAGGACCCGCTCGGCATCGTCTCGGTGAGCGACGACTTCTCGCCCAACCGGGAGGAGGGGTCCGAACTCGACTACTGGCACGCGGTGGTGGCACGAGAGGGCGCCGTCGTCCCGGACGACCTGGACGTCCTGCACGTCCCGGCCGGGACATGGGCGGTGTTCACCAACACGGGGTCGTTCCCGCAGGCGCTGCAGCAGATGTGGGCGGATGTGTACGGCCAGTGGTTCCCGTCCAACCCGTACGAGGCGCGGCCGGGCCCGGAGATCCTGCGGACCCACCTCGTACCGGGGACGGGTGACGCCGAGGCGGAGCTCTGGATCCCGGTGGCGCGGGCCGTCCGGAGCTGAGCGGGCGGCGGGTGACAGCTGACGACTGACAGCTGACAGATAACAGATTTCGAAATCTGTTATCTGTCAGCTGTTTTCTGTTACCTGTTACCTGTAGGCCGACCGCCCACCCCCGTTCGGCGCAGCACCGGCGGCCCGTCCCCGTACCGTCCCCGCATGCTGGGCGGGGGCGGCGAGAGCGGCGGGGGCTATCCGAGGAGTGGGATCACCGATGGCCAGAGCGTTCGGGTTCGTCGACTACGGCGGGCCGGAGACCCAGGAGTTCCTGGACCGCCCCGAGCTCGCGCCGGGCCCGGGCCAGCTGGCGATCGCGGTCCGCGCGGCCGGGGTGAACCCGGTGGACTGGAAGATCCGCAGCGGCTTCCTCGGCCGCCAGGGCCGCGACCTGCCCTTCGTCATGGGCCAGGAGGCCGCAGGCGTCGTCCGCCAGGTCGGCCCGGACGTCACGGCCTTCACCCCGGGC
>NZ_JBFBDY010000336.1:0-6931 GCF_040683475.1 Kitasatospora sp. NPDC093558
GGTCGCCGTCAGGCCGGCCACAGTCGGGCCGGCCCCGTCGCGCTCGGGCAGGCGGCAGTCGGGCCGGCCGCGGCCGGGTGGGTCGTGCGTGGGTGCCGTTTGGCCGTTCGGGATACCCCAGTGGGGGTCCACCGGGCGGTTCGGGTCTCCCGGTCGGGTGCGGCACAATGGAAGGCTGCAAGCCGAATACTCCCGACGACGCCGGAGCGATCTCACGTGGCGGAATACATCTACACGATGCGCAAGGTGCGCAAGGCGCACGGAGACAAGGTCATCCTTGACGACGTGACGCTCAGCTTCCTCCCCGGAGCGAAGATCGGCGTCGTGGGCCCCAACGGTGCCGGTAAGTCCACCGTGCTGAAGATGATGGCCGGCCTGGAGCACCCCTCCAACGGCGACGCCTTCCTCTCGCCCGGCTTCACCGTCGGCATGCTCCTCCAGGAGCCGCCGCTCGACGAGTCCAAGACGGTCCTGGAGAACGTCCAGGACGGCGTCAAGGAGATCAAGGGCAAGCTCGACCGCTTCAACGAGATCGCCGAGCTCATGGCGACCGACTACTCGGACGCGCTCCTCGACGAGATGGGCAAGCTCCAGGAGGAGCTGGACCACGCCGAGGCCTGGGACCTGGACGCCCAGCTGGAGCAGGCCATGGACGCCCTGGGCTGCCCGCCCGGCGACTGGGCCGTCACCAAGCTCTCCGGTGGCGAGAAGCGCCGCGTCGCGCTCTGCAAGCTGCTGCTGGAGGCCCCCGACCTGCTGCTGCTCGACGAGCCCACCAACCACCTCGACGCCGAGTCGGTGAACTGGCTGGAGCAGCACCTGGCCAAGTACAAGGGCACCGTCGTGGCCGTCACCCACGACCGGTACTTCCTCGACCACGTGGCCGAGTGGATCCTGGAGCTCGACCGCGGCCGCGCCTACCCGTACGAGGGCAACTACTCCACCTACCTGGAGACCAAGCAGTCGCGTCTCAAGGTCGAGGGCCAGAAGGACGCCAAGCGCGCCAAGCGGCTCAAGGAAGAGCTGGAGTGGGTGCGCTCCAACGCCAAGGGCCGCCAGGCCAAGTCCAAGGCCCGCCTCGCCCGTTACGAGGAGATGGCGGCCGAGGCCGACAAGATGCGGAAGCTGGACTTCGAGGAGATCCAGATCCCGCCGGGCCCGCGCCTGGGCAGCGTCGTCATCGAGGTCGAGAACCTCAACAAGGCCTTCGGCGAGAAGGTCCTGATCGACGACCTCAGCTTCACCCTGCCGCGCAACGGCATCGTCGGCATCATCGGCCCGAACGGCGCCGGCAAGACCACCCTGTTCAAGATGCTGCAGGACCTGGAGACCCCGGACTCCGGCAAGGTCAAGGTCGGCGAGACCGTCAAGATCAGCTACGTCGACCAGAGCCGCGCCAACATCGACCCGAAGAAGACCCTCTGGGAGGTCGTCTCCGACGGTCTGGACTGGATCAACGTCGGCCAGGTCGAGATGCCGTCCCGCGCCTACGTGTCGGCCTTCGGCTTCAAGGGCCCGGACCAGCAGAAGCCGGCCGGCGTGCTCTCCGGCGGTGAGCGCAACCGCCTGAACCTGGCGCTCACCCTCAAGCAGGGCGGCAACCTGCTGCTCCTCGACGAGCCCACCAACGACCTCGACGTCGAGACGCTCTCCTCGCTGGAGAACGCCCTGCTGGAGTTCCCCGGCTGCGCCGTGGTCATCTCCCACGACCGCTGGTTCCTCGACCGAGTGGCCACCCACATCCTCGCCTACGAGGGCGAGAGCAAGTGGTTCTGGTTCGAGGGCAACTTCGAGTCGTACGAGAAGAACAAGATCGAGCGACTGGGCGCCGACGCCGCCCGTCCGCACCGGGCCACCTACAAGAAGCTGACCCGCGGCTGACACCCAGCTGTCACGACGGCCCGGCAGACTGCCCCCTGGGCGGCCTGCCGGGCCGCGGCCCGCAGCCGCCGACCGGCGGCGGGCGACCGGAACCGAGGAGAACACCTGTGGCCCGCCACATCTACGCCTGCCCGCTGCGCTGGTCCGACATGGACGCCTTCGGGCACGTCAACAACGTGGTCTTCCTGCGCTACCTGGAGGAGGCCCGGATCGACTTCATGTTCACCCAGGCCGCCGCGGCCGGCGCCGGGGAGTTCGCGGGCGGGTCGGTCGTGGCGCGCCACGAGATCGACTACAAGCGGCCGTTGGTGCACCGCCCCGAGCCGGTGACCATCGAGACCTGGGTGACCAAGATCGGTGGCGCCTCGCTGACCGTGGCGTACGAGATCAAGGACACCGACGAGGACGGCCGCGACATCGTGTACGTCCGCGCCTCCACCGTGGTCGTGCCCTACGACCTGGCCGAGCAGCGCCCGCGCCGGATCTCGGCCGTGGAGCGGCAGTTCCTGTCCCGCTTCGTGGACGAGTCCGTCCCGGCGCAGAAGGGCGAGCAGAAGGCCGAAGCGGCCGTCGCCGTCGCCTGAGCGCCGCCCGAGCGTCGCCCCCTCGCAGAAACCTTCTACCGCAGAAACCTTCTACCGATGAGAGCCGAACCGCGTTGACCACGACCGACCGCCTCGCGCTCACCGACGCCGGCGAGGCCGCCGACCTGTCCGCCTTCCTGCTGCGCCTGCTGCGCTTCGACAAGGCGGCGTCGGTGCGGTTGCAGGCGGTGGCCCCGGCCGCGGGCGACGGCGTGCTGGCGGTCTTCGGGCGGCTGCCGCTGGGTGGTTCGGGCGCGCTGGCGATCCGCACCGCCCGGCTGACCGGTCTCGGTGAGCCGGTCGACCGGACCGTCTCGGCCGGCCAGCTGCTGGAGGCCGTCGACGCGGAGGCGGGCGCCGTCGCGCTGCCCGCGCCGGTGACCGGCCCGGCCTGGGCCGGGCTGCTGCCGCCGCGCACCGGCTGGCGGCCGGTCGGGGAGCCGGCGGTGGCCCGGGTGTACCCGGAACTGATGGCCGGCGTACGGGAGTTCCGCGAGCGCAGCGAGGCCGTCCCGGCGCACCACCGCAGCCGCGCGGTGCTGGACGAGCTGGCCGACGAGATCTGGTCCCGCCCGGTGACGGCGCTGCCGGAGCTGCCGCTGCGGGCGGTCCACGCGGCGTACGTGATCGGCTTCCTGAAGCCGGACGCCCCGCTGACCGTGCACCGGGCTGGCGGCTGGCTGCGGCTGAGCGCCCCGGCCGGGTCGGTGGCGGTCCGCACGGCGGCCGCGCCCGGCGCGGGGCTGGGGCTCAGCCCGCTGCGCTAGGGCGTGTCTTTCGGAATCAGGCCGGGTGCCGCGACCCAGGGCCCCGTCAGCCCTCGGCGTTGATCATCGAGGCGGCGGCGTAGGTGAGGTAGTCCCACAGCTGCTGCTCGTCCTCGGCGGGCAGGGTGAGCTCGTCGACGGCCGCGCGCATGTGCTTGAGCCAGGCGTCGTGGGCCGCGCGGTCCACCTTGAACGGCACGTGCCGCATGCGCAGCCGCGGGTGGCCGCGGTGCTCGCTGTAGGTGCGCGGGCCGCCCCAGTACTGCATCAGGAAGAGGACCAGGCGCTCCTCGGCGGGGCCGAGGTCCTCCTCGGGGTACATCGGGCGCAGCAACTCGTCGCCGGCGACGCCCTGGTAGAACCGGTGGACCAACCGCCGGAAGGTCGGCTCGCCGCCGACCTTGTCGAAGAAGCTCTCCTCGCTGAGCGTGCCACGCCGGATCTCATTCACCCGACCATGGTCGCAGACGCCGACGGGGCCGTACACCGGGACCAAAGGCGTACGACCCCGCGGGGTTGGGCTAATGCCGTGGAGCGGTGATCAGACGTCGTCCCACTTGAACAGCTTCGCCGAGATGAGCGTCAGCACGACGGCGAAGCCCAGCAGGATGCCCATGGCGGGCAGCGCGTCCATGACGCCGCCGCCGCGGCTGAGCACGGACCCGGCGGCGTCGACCAGGTGCCGCAGCGGCAGCGCCTCGGAGATGGTCTTGAGCCAGCCCGGGGCGTCGTCCATCTTGAAGAAGGAGCCGGACAGGAACGACATCGGCAGCACGATGATCTGCGAGATGCCGTTGGCCGCCTCCTCGGTCTTGGCGATCGAGCCGGCCAGCAGGCCGATCGACATGAAGGCGATGGTCGCGCAGACCACCAGCGGGATGATCAGCCACCAGTCGCCGCTGAGCTTGAGCCCGAAGAACGGCGTGGTGGCGACGACCAGGAAGATCGCCGTCTGGGCGAGGGCGGTGACCACCGACACCACGACCCGGGAGGCGATGACGGAGAAGGCGCTGACCGGGGCCAGCCGCAGTCGGCGCAGCACCTTCTGCTTGCGCCAGCCGACCAGGGTCAGCGAGGCGCCGAACACGGCGCCGGTGGCGACGGCCCAGCCGAGCAGGCCCGGGGTGAGGAACTGGATCGGCTTGAGCGACTGGTCCTCGACCTGGGTCGCGTCCAGCGAGAACGCCGGCGGCTTGCCGGTGGCCTGCTGGTAGGCGGCCTGGTTGGCCTGCTGGACGATCGCGTTGAGGATGCCCTGGACGGAGCCGGCACGGACCTGGTCGGCGGCGCTGAAGTGCAGCTCGATCTTTCCGTCCGGCCCCTGCTTGATCAGCGCGTCGAGGTCGCCCTTGCGCACCTTGGTGAGCGCGGCCGGCTCGTCGTCGGTCTTGCTGATCTCCAGGACCTTGTCGAGCTCCGTGCGGCCCTCGCCCTGCACCGAGTCCAGCACCTGCACGGCGCCGACCTGGGCGACCTTGGCGTGCGGGCTGGTGGCGCCCTTGAGCAGGGTGCCGAACAGCAGCAGGAACATCAGCGGGAACAGCATGACGAAGAAGACGGCGCTGCGGTCGCGCTTGAACGACACCAGCATCGAGCGCGACAGGCTCCAGAAGGCGCTGACCCGCTCCCGCTCGCTGCCGGCGTCGACGGGCGAACCGCCGCGCTGGGCGGGCACCTTCGGCTCGGTGGACTGGGTGGCGGTCATGCCCGGTACTCCCGTCCGGTCAGCTGGAGGAAGACGTCCTCCAGGGTGGCGCCGCGCACCTCGAGGCCGCGCAGGGCGTTCTGCTCGGCGAGGACGGCCAGGATCGGGGCCGGGAGGCGGGTGGAGAGGGACAGCGTGGTGCCGTCGTCCTCCAGGGAGGCGGTCTCGGCGCCGGCCGCGGCGAGCAGGTCGCGCGCCCGGTCGAGGGCGAGCTGCCCGGACTCGACGCTGATCCGGACGGTGTCGTCGATCTCGCGGATCAGCGCCGCCGGGGCGCCGGTGTGCAGGATCTTGCCGTGGTCCATGATCGAGACGCGGTCGCAGAGGATCTCGGCCTCGTCCAGGTAGTGGGTGGTCAGGACGACGGTGCGGCCTTCGCGGTTGATGTCCCGCAGGAGGTCCCAGAGGTTGCGCCGGGCCTGCGGGTCGAGGCCGGTGGTGGGCTCGTCGAGGAAGACGAGCTCCGGGTCGTGGGCCAGCGCGCAGGCGATGGACAGGCGCTGGGCCTGGCCGCCGGACAGCTGCTCGGTCATCACCCCGGCCTTTTCGGCGAGGCCGACCCGCTCCAGCATCGCATCGGCCCGCTTGGGACCGACCCCGTAGAACGACGCGAAGGTGCGGATGGTCTCCCGGGCGGTGAGCTTGCGGAAGAAGGCGGAGGCCTGGAACTGCACGCCGATGCGCGGCAGCAGTTGCGGGTTGCGCGGCCAGGGGGCCATCCCCAGCAGCTCGATCCGGCCCTCGTCGGGCTTGCGGATCCCTTCCAGGATCTCCAGTGTGGTGGTCTTCCCGGCGCCGTTGGGGCCCAGGATTCCGTAAAATTCGCCGGCTTCGACCGTGAGTGACACCCCGTCGACAGCCTGCACGTCCCCGTACCGCTGACGGATCCCGTCAGCGGATATAGCTGCAGTCATGAGCCCTGAGCGTAGGGCTTTCATCCGAAGATATGCACATTGCTGGCGCAGGATTTGTGCATTGTTTGAGGAACCGGGAAAACACGGGGCCGGGCGGATGTTCCGATCCGCCCGGCCCTGTTGACCGCTGGTCAGGCGCGATGCACGGTGATGGTCGTCCAGGCGCCGATGTGGATCCGGTCGCCGTCGTTCAGCGGCACGGCGACGTGCGGGGCGATCGGCTCGGCGCCGCCGTTCACGGTCGTGCCGTTGGTCGAGTCCTGGTCCACCAGGACCCAGCTGCCGTCCGCCTGCTCGGCGAGCAGCGCGTGCTGGTGCGAGGCGCCCGGGTCCTCCGGCGGCACCGACAGGTCGATCTCCGGCACCGTGCCGCGGTGCTGGCTGCGCCGGCCGATCCGCAGCTGGCCGCGGCCGGTCATCGGGACGCGCCGCTCGGGGCAGTACGGCGGGAAGAACAGGCCGGCCGCCTCGGGGCCGCTGCGGGCCATCATCTCGGTGAAGTAGTCGCGGTCGGCCGCGACCACGGCGATCCAGTTGGTCCGCACCGGCTGCTGCTGCGGGTCCGGCTGCGGCGGCATCGGCGGGGCCAGGTTGAACGACGTGCCGAAGTCGCGGTTGCCGGGGTCGGCGTAGACCGGGCCGGAGTCCTCGCGCACCGGGGCCTCCGGGAAGGCGGCCTCGGGGAACGCGTTCTCCGGCGGCGGGTAGCCGTAGGTGTGCGGCTGCAGCGGCGGCTGGGGCTGGACGGGCGGCTGCACCGGGGCCGGGGCCGGAGCGGGCGGCGGGGCCTGGCCGCCGTACGCCGCCGGGATGTTCAGCGGCGCGGGCGCCTGGACCGGCGGGGGCACCGGGGCGTGGCCGGCCGGGGTCTGCCGGCGCGAGGGGGTGGACAGGTCGTAGTCGTACCCGCACTCCTCGCAGAACCGGCCGGTCTGCGGGCTGCGGCAGATCGGGCAGACCGTCAGGCCCTCGGTGAGCCCCTGCGGCGCCGCCATCGGCGGGGGCACGGCGCCCGGCGGGACCATCCCGGGCGGGGGCGGCACGGCGCCCGGCGGCATCGGCGGCATCGGCGCACCGAAC
>NZ_JBFBDY010000337.1:0-6912 GCF_040683475.1 Kitasatospora sp. NPDC093558
CGGCGCCGCCGGCCTGGGGCGCCGGCACCGCGTGTGCGGTCGGGGCGCCCGTCGTCCCTGTGGGTGACGGGACCGGGACGATCTGTTGACAACGGGGGCCCGGGCGGCCCACGGTAGCTCGCGGCGCGCCTCGGACAGCGGCGCGGCCGGCCTGCCCGAAGGCATCGAAGGAGCCGCTCGTGAGCCGTCCCGGGGTCAACCTCGCCGCGATCCTCGCCGATTCGGCCGACCGCTTCCCCCGCCGTCCGGCCGTGCGGCTCGACGACACCGTCCTCGACTACGACCGGCTGGCGGACGCCGCGGCCCGGACCGCCGCCCTCCTGCGCCGCGCGGGGGTGCGTCCCGGGGACCGGGTCGGGCTGCTGGTGCCCAACGTGCCGGTGTTCGCCGTGCTGTACTTCGGGATCCTCTGGGCCGGCGCGATCGTGGTGCCGCTGAACCCGCTGCTCAGGGCGCGGGAGGTCGAGTACCACCTCGCGGACTCGCAGGCCGCCCTGCTGCTGGCCTGGCGGGAGTGCGCCGACGAGGCGCTGGTCGGCGCGCGGGCGGCCGGCGTCACCGGCCTGACGATCGGCCCGGCCGGACTCCCCGGAGGCGGCCGATTCGCCGACTGGGAACTGGAGTTGGTCGAGCGCGAGCCGTCGGACACCGCCGTCGTCCTCTACACCTCCGGGACCACCGGCCGGCCCAAGGGCGCCGAGCTCACCCACCACGGCATCGCCCGCAACGTCGAGGTCACGCGCAGCGCCATCCTCCAACTGACCGAGCAGGACGTGGTCTTCGGCGGCCTCCCGCTGTTCCACGCGTTCGGCCAGGTCGTCGGACTGGACTGCGCCGTCGCCGCCGGCGCCTGCATGACCCTGCTGCCGCGCTTCGAGGCCGCCAGGGCCCTGGAGATCATCGACCGGGACGGCGTCACCGCGTTCCTCGGCGTGCCCACGATGTACGGCGCGCTGCTCGCGGCCGGCGACCGCCCGCGCGCCGTCGAAAGCCCGGGCGGCGTCGATGGCCCGCGCGGCGTCGAGAGCTCGCGCGGCGCATCGTTGCGTGTCTGCATTTCGGGCGGCGCGGCCCTGCCGGTCGAGGTCCTGCGCGCGTTCGAGGACGCCTTCGCCTGCACCGTCCTGGAGGGCTACGGGCTGTCCGAGACCTCCCCCGTCGCCTGCTTCAACCACCCCGACCGGCCCCGCAGGCCCGGCACCGTCGGCACCCCGATCGAGGGCGTCGACATGCGGATCGTCGACGACCACGGCCGTGAGGTGCCCGACGGGCAGCGCGGGGAGGTCGCCATCCGCGGCCACAACCTCATGAAGGGCTACTGGCACAACCCCGGGGCCACCGCCGCGGCCATCCCGGACGGCTGGCTGCGCACCGGCGACGTCGGCATCCGGGAGCCGGACGGCCACTTCCGGATCGTGGACCGGATCAAGGACCTCATCATCCGCGGCGGCTACAACGTCTACCCGCGGGAGGTCGAGGAGGTCCTCTACGAGCACCCGGCTGTCGCCGAGGCCGCCGTGATCGGCGTCCCGCACCCGGACCTCGGCGAGGAGGTCGCCGCTGTGGTCGCCCTCAAGCCCGGGACCACCGCCGAACCCGACGACCTGCGCGCCTTCGTCAAGGACCGGGTCGCGCCCTACAAGTACCCGCGCGAGGTCCGGATCGTCGAAGCCCTCCCGAAAGGCCCGACCGGCAAGATCCTCAAGCGGTCGATCGACCCCAAGACCCACAACCTCGGCCACTGATAAGGGCGTTGGCGAAAGGCGCCGGAGGATCTCCGAAACCGATGCCCGGTGACCGCGCGTCCCTCACGGCGGGAACCTGGCGGAGGGACGGGGATGCGGAACATCATCGTGCGGGGCTGCGCACTGCTGCTCGGGCTGGCCGCAGTCTGGTGGAGCGTCGGTCTCGTCGGGGAGCCGTACCGGGACGCGATGGCGTTCCGGCATGCCGCGGCCTGCCCGGCCGGGAGCGCGGGGAGCGCGGGGAGCGCGCCGCGCGACTGCATCGCGCGGGAGACCGGCCGGGTGCTGGACACGTACCGCTCGGACGATGACTACCGGTTGACGATCCGACGGGCCTCGGAGAAGACGGAGGACCACGACGCCTCGCACGCGCTGTACGAAGCGGCGCACGAGGGCGACCCCGCGGACCTGGAGGTCTGGCACGACGAGGTCGTCGCGATCACGGTGCGCGGCGAGCGGCACGAGAGCGGTCCGTCGTCCGGCCTCCAGGCGGTGCTGGCTCTGCTGCCGGCGTGGGGTGGCTTGGGCCTGCTGCTGTGGGCCGCGTTCGGCGGGGGGCGCCTCGGGGCGCTGTTCGGCTGGGCGGGGATGCGGGCGTTCACATGGATGTTCCTGGGCGTCTGGACGCTCGTGCTGCTGGTCGGCCCGCTCATCGTCGGCGCTTCCGGCTGGGGGCTGGTGGTGTCGCTACTGGCCTGGCTGTTCGGGGCGGGGGTGTGCGGGGTGCTCCTCAGGCACTCGGACCCGGACGGGACCGACGGCCGCCGGCACTGGACGCTGCGGCTGCGGGTGCGGCCCCCCTGGTGACGTCGGGGCGTCACGGCCGGGGCGCGGCCGAAGCCGCCCTCGCCCTGATGGAGAACGGACCGGCGGCGCTACACTGCGGGCGCTGACGCGAACGGGGGGACCGATCGCGAGAAACGGTCAACGATCGGATCGGAGTGGCACGAGTGAAGCCGGTGAAGGTGTACCCGCCGTTCCAGCGTGTGATCATCGTGGCGGTGGGGTTGGTGTTCTTCCTCATCTCCGTGGAGGGCATCGCGCTGGAGCCGCTCGGTGCCAAGATCATGTACGCGGTCATCCTGGTCCTCTCCGTCGGGTGGATCCACCAGGGTGCCCGGATCGGCCTGGTGATCGGACCGGGCGGCATCGTCGAGCGCTCGATGGGCCGACCGCATCGCATCGCCTGGCCGGACGTCGCGGAGGTTGCCGTCGCGACGTCCGGCCCCGGCGTCTCGATGATCGTGCTGCGCCTGCGTGACGGCCGCGCGGTGCAGCTCCGCGGAACCGCGGGGTACCGGAAGAAGCGCGTGGAAGACATCGAACGTCGGCTGAACGCCTTCCGCTCGGCGGCCATCGGCCCGACCGGCGACTGAGACACCCTGTCCGGACCGGTCCGCCCGTCGTCGGCCGCGCCCTCAGGAGGCGAAGACCACGCCCTGGTTGACGGGCTGGAGCGAGCCGACCGTGAAACCGGCCGCGGAGACGGTCAGTTGGTCGACCGGCTTGCCGTCGACGCCGATGACGTTCGCGGTGAGCTGGGTGGTCTCGTCGGGCGGGGTGACGGTGATGCCGGCCAGGACCTTGCACTTCGGGTCGGCCTTGTCGCAGGACGCCCACTTGACGCCGGAGAAGGCCGAGGTGCCCGGCTTGAGACTGACCTCGACCGGCGCCCCGGGGTGCGCGACGCGCGAACTGCCGGTCACGATCGGGCTGTTGTCGGCCCCGAGGCCGCCGTAGCCGAGGTAGCCGTTCACGGTGCAGGTACGTGAGCCCTTGTTGGTGAGCATCACCATCGCGGACCCGGGGAAGTCCGGCTGCAACTGGACGTCGGTCTTGAGGTCGGCAGTGTGGCAGCGGGTGGAGGCCTTGCCGGAGGACGTGGGAGCGGGGGCGCTCTTGGACGCCGCTCCCGTCGCTGCCGCCGTCGCCGCCGTCGTGGCCGCGCTCGTCGACGCCGTGTCGTCGTTGCACGCCGCCGCCCCGAGCCCCAGCACCAGCACCGTCGCCGAAACCGCCACTGCCTTGCCGACCCGCATGGTCCACCCCTTTGTATGGACGGACGCCAGCCGGTCGTGCGCCCGATCAGTCCAGAGGACGCCCCGATCCGGAGGCCCGGTTCGCGGATCCGTGTCCCGGAGGCGTAACAGCGTCCAGGACGGCCGCCCGCTTGGCCGGCGCCGGACGCGCCCCCGAGGTTCCCGGGACTGTCGGGGCCCGTGAGCCGGGTGGGTTCGCCTTGACACCGTTCGGGGCCCGGCGTAGCAAAAGAGCATGCGCCAGGGTGAGCCCGCCGGTCCGAACGGGCCGCACCGTCCCCGGGAGCCCGATCGCGCCGCCGGGGCGGTGCAGGAGCGGGACGCCCTGCTGGCGGACGCCGTCCGGGCGGTGCTCGGCGGGACGGGGGCGTACGGGGCGATGGTGCACCTGCGCTCGCGGGACCGGCGTTCGCTGGTGCTGTGCACGATCGCCGGGGTGCCGCTGTCGATCATGAGCCCGTTCCGGCGGGTCGCGGCGGCCGGGCCGCTGCCGGTGGCGGTCAGCTTCCGCACCGGGCGCACGATCACCCTCGCCGACACCGAGGACACCATGCGGCGCTTCCCGCAGCTCGCGGTCGGCATGCCGTACGACTTCGCCTCCGCGTGCGTGCCGGTGACGGCGGGCGAGGACCGGTTCGGGGTGCTCAGTGTCCTGTGGGCGGCCTCCGACGACGGCGTGCCGCAGGGCGCGCCGCTCGGGCTGCGGTCGGTCGCGGAGCGCCTCGCGGACGGTCTCGCCGGGCTGGAGGCGGCCGGCCGGACCGTCGAGCCGAACGGGGACAGCCCGGTGGTGGAACTGCCCGCGCCGTCCCCGCCGACCACCCGGGTGGGCCTGTTCGACTGGAACACGGCCACCGGCGCGCTCGCTGCCGACGAGCAGTTCCGGGAGATCTTCGGCTTCGCCCCCGGCGAGTTCGACGGCCGGGTCAGCTCGCTGACCGCCCGGATCGCGCCGGGCGACCTGCCGGAGTTCCGGGCCGCCGCCAAGCTCGCCCTCGAACACGGCGAGGTGCTGGCCGCCCGGGTGCGCGTGCTCGGGCGCGACGGCCACCCGTACCCCGTCGAGCTGTGGGCGCGCGTGCCGAAGGCGATTGAGGAGTACAGCACCCACCTGGTCGGCGCCGTTCTGGACACCCGCACCCTGACCGCCGCCGCCGCGGCCGTCGAGCGGCTGCGCGAGGGCGTGTTCTCGCTCGACCCGGACGGCCGCATCACCTACGCCAACCGCGGCGTCGAACCGCTGCTCGGCGCGGTGCGCGAGGACCTGATCGGCCACCTCCCCTGGGAGGTCGTGCCCTGGCTCGCCGACCCCTTCTACGAGAACCGCTACCGCGCGGCGATGCTCTCCCAGCAGCCCACCGCCTTCCTCGCCACCCGCCCGCCCGACGGCTGGCTGGCCTTCTCCCTCTATCCGGACGCGCACGGCGTCACCGGCCGGGTCGTCGCGGCCGAGGCCCCGCCGGGCGCGGCCGGAGCGCCCGCCGCCCCGCCGCGCGGCGCCCGTCCGGGCCTCGGCGACACCTACCACCTGCTCCAGCTCGCGAGCGCGCTCACCGAGGCGGTCAGCGTCGCCGACGTCTGCCGGGCCGTCGCCGAGCAGATCCTCCCGGCCTTCGGCGGCCACGAGCTCGCCATCTACGCCGTCCGCGACAAGCGCCTGCACCTCGTCTCGCAGGCCGGCTACCCGGACGGCTTCCTCGACCGCTTCGAGGGCACCCCCACCAGCGCCCGCATCCCCGGCGCCGAGACGCTCAGCACCGGCACCCCGATCTTCTTCGAGAACGTGCAGGAGCTCTCCGCCGCCTACCCCGGCATCGCCCTCGACGAGATGGGCGCCTGGGCGTTCCTCCCGCTCATCGCCTCCGGCCACCCCGTCGGCAGCTGCATCCTCGGCTTCGACGGGCCCCACCCCTTCACCATCGAGGAGCGCGGCCTGCTCACCGCCCTCGGCGGCTTCATCGCCCAGGCCCTGGAGCGCGCCCGCCTCTACGACGCCGAGTTCGCGCTCGCCCGCGGCCTGCAGCAGGCGCTGCTGCCGCACCGGCTGCCCGCCGTCCCCGGCATCCGCATCGCCGCCCGCTACCTGCCCGGCACCCAGGGCATGGAGATCGGCGGCGACTGGTACGACGCGATCGTCACCGACGGCGACCTCACCCTCGTCATCGGCGACGTCGAGGGCCACAGCGTCGGCGCCGCCGCCACCATGGGCCAGCTGCGCAGCGCCGTCCGCGCCTTCGCCAGCGGCGGCGAGCCGCCCGACCGGGTCCACGCTCGCACCAACCGGCTGCTGCTCGACCTCGACCCCGGGCTGCTCGCCAGCTGCTGCCTGGTCCGGCTCACCCCGGCCGACGGCACCGTCCGGATTGCCCGGGCCGGGCACCTGCCGCCGGTGCTGCGCCGGCCCGGCGGGCGGTCGGAGGTGCTGGACCTGGCGGGCGGGCCGCTGCTGGGGGTGGACGACGGCGCGGACTACCCGGTCAGCGAGCTGCGCTTGGCACCCGGGTCGGTGGTGGCGCTGTACACGGACGGGCTGGTGGAGGACCCGGCGGTGCCGATCGACCAGGGGGTGGAGCGGCTGCGGGCCGTGCTCGGGCACCTCGAAGGAGAGGGGCTGGAGGCGCTCGCGGACCGGGTGCTGCGGGAGGTCGGCTCGACGCACCGGGTGGACGACGTCGCGCTGCTGTTCACGGAGTTCCGCGGGCCGGCGCCCGGGTGAGCCGCCGGCTGTGACGTCCGCCGGGCTGATGTGGCTTCCGTCGGGCGACCTTTGCCGGGCTGCCGCGACTTTCGTCGAGCGGCGGTGCTACGAACGGTGACGGCGGAGGGCCGGCGACTCCGGTTAGCCTCGGACGGGTGAACGCGATTGCACGGGCCTGCACGAAGGCGGTACGGACGGCGCTGCCGGGGCCCTGGCGGCCCTGGCTGGTGGTGCGCGAGGCGGTGTCCGCCCTGCTGCTGGGCGGGCTCGCCGGCCTGCTGGAGGTCGTCGGCCACACCGGCTGGGCGGTGCCGGTCGCCGTCGCGACCGTCCTGCTCTTCCTGCTGCGGCGGGCCTTCCCGGCGAGCGTCCTGCTGGTGACGGCGGCCGTGGGCGGCTGGGCGCCCGGGCCGCTCCCGCTGCTGGTGGT
>NZ_JBFBDY010000338.1:0-6885 GCF_040683475.1 Kitasatospora sp. NPDC093558
CGACCTCACCCTGCACACCGACCAGGGCATCACCAGCGTCGCGGAACTCATGCGCCCCGCACGGCCCGTGCTCCTCGACCTCGCCGACCGCCCGGACCTTCGCGAGGCTGCCCGGGACTGGCAGCACCGGGTCGACATCCGCACCGCCAAAACCGATCGCCCCCCGGCCGACCTCCTCCTGATCCGCCCGGACGCCCACATTGCCTGGGCCGTGGCCGTCGACGAACCCGCCGACATCGCCGTGCCCGCGCTGCGAGAAGCACTCGCCCACTGGTTCGGCACCTGAGTTCAGTACTGCCGCGCCTCTACCACCTCGGCGATCTGGGCCTGCGGGTCGACCGCCACGGTCACCTTGGTCCACATCTCCCTGAGGGCAGCTTCCAGGGCCTCTGCCTCAGCGGCGGTGTCGAAGTCCAGGTCGATCATGATGTGCCCGGGATCGCCCGCGGGCCGCAGGATGCGGTAGCTCTTCACCCCGGATTTCTCCCGCCCGAGCGGGTCGCTGTCGAAGGCCGCCTTCCAGGCCGCGTAGTCACGTACGGAGTGCTGGATGCGCAGGACGTACATCTCGGATCCCTTTCTTCGAGCCCACCCTTGTCAGTGGACCACCGCAGGACGCCGCGTGCCCACCCAAGCGGCCCGACCGAGGCCTGGCCGGCTGCTGCCGGCACCGGGAGGGGTGGCCGCCGGTGCCGGGTGCGGTCGGCCAGGACGGTTGGCGTCTGGCGGGCCGCACCCGGCGGAGATTACAGGGTGTGGGTGAGCCGATCGGTCAGGAGGCGGGTGAAGCGGGCCGGGTCGGGCAGGTCGCCGCCTTCGGCGAGCAGGGCGCTGCCGTGGACGAGTTCGGCGAGGTCGGCGAGCGCCGGGTCGTCGGCGTTCGTCGCGTGTGCCCGGCGCAGGGCGGTGATGAGGGGGTGGGTGGGATTGAGTTCGAGGATCCGCTTGACGGCGGGGAATTCCTGGCCCATGGCCCGGTACATCTTCTCCAGGGTGGGGGTCAGGTCCTGGGCGTCGCCGACCAGGCAGGCCGCGGAGGTGGTCAGGCGGGTGGAGAGGCGGACCTGCTTGACGTGGTCGGCCAGGGTGGTCCGGAGCCAGGCGAGGAGGGCGGCGAAGTCCTGTTCGCGCTGGGCCTTCTCGCTCTTCGCCTCGTCACTGCCGTCGCCGTCGGAGTCGTCGTCGAGGTCGACCTGGCCCTTCGCGATCGACTGGAAGCGGTGGCCGTCGAAGGAGGGGATCTGGTCGGTCCAGATCTCGTCGATGGGGTCGGTGAGGATCAGGACCTCGTAGCCCTTGGCGGTGAAGGCCTCCATGTGCGGGGAGTTCTCCACCATCGCCCGGTTCTCGCCGGTGAGGTAGTAGATGGTGTCCTGGCCGTCCTTCATCCGCGCGACGTACTCGCGCAGGCTGGTCGGCTTCTCAGGGTCGTCGGTCGAGGCGACGCCGACCAGTTCCAGCAGGGCGTCGGTGTTGTCGCGGTCCTCGATCAGGCCTTCCTTGAGGACGCGGCCGAACTGCTCCCACAGCTTGAGGTAGGCCTCGGTGTCGGTGGCCTGCGTGCTCTTCAGGGCGCCGAGGACCTTCTTGACGAGGCGCCGGCGCACAGCGGTGATCTGGCGGTCGTGCTGCAGGATCTCGCGGGAGACGTTGAGGGAGAGGTCGTGGGCGTCGACGACGCCCTTGACGAACCGCAGGTAGTTCGGCATCAGCGCGTCGCAGTCGTCCATGATGAACACGCGCTTGACGTGCAGCTGCACACCCCGCTTGGTGTCGCGGGAGAACAGGTCGAACGGGGCGTGGGCGGGGACGAACAGCAGTGCCTCGTACTCGAAGGTGCCCTCGGCGCGCATGTGGATCGTCTCGGCCGGGTCCTGCCAGTCGTGGCTGATCTGCTGGTAGAACTCGTTGTACTCGGCCTCGGTCACCTCACTGCGCGGGCGGGCCCACAGGGCCTTCATCGAGTTCAGCGTCTCGGGCTCGCCCCGGTCCTCGGCGCCGGCTTCGGTGTCGGCTTCTGTGTCGGGGGCGGGGGCGGCGGGTTCGGCGGCCATGCGGATGGGCCAGCGGATGAAGTCCGAGTACTGCTTGACGATCTGACGGATCTTCCGCGCGGCCAGGTAGTCGCCCAGCCCGTCCTCGCCGTCCGCCGGCTTGAGGTGCAGCGTGACCGACGTGCCGACCGGCAGATTGCCGGCCTCCGCGATCGTGTAGGTCCCCTCACCGTCGGACTCCCACGCGGTGCCCTGCTCGGTGCCGGCCCGGCGCGTGTGCAGGGTGATCTTGTCGGCGACCATGAACGCCGAGTAGAAGCCGACCCCGAACTGGCCGATCAGGCTCTGGGCCGCGGCCGCGTCCTTGGTCTCCTTGATCTTCGCCAGCAGGCTCGCGGTACCGGACTTGGCGATGGTGCCGATCAGGTCGACGACGTCGTCTCGGGTCATGCCGATGCCGTTGTCCCGCACCGTCAGGGTGCGGGCGTCGCGGTCGATGTCCAGCGTGATGTGCAGGTCGGAGGTGTCGGCGTCGAGGCCGGTGTCGGTGAGGGACTCCAGGCGGAGCTTGTCGAGGGCGTCGGAGGCGTTGGAGATCAGCTCGCGCAGGAAGATGTCCTTGTTCGAGTAGATCGAGTGGATCACCAGCTGCAACAGCTGGCGGGTCTCCGCCTGGAACTCCAGCGTCTGGGTCGGGCTGGCCACGGGAGGCGTCTCCTTCGAGTGGTGGAAAGCGTTCGGTCCGGTCAAGCCACCGGGCCCGCTCAACGTACAGCGTGGCCGGGCCCGGGGACGTTCGGAGCCGTCGGAGCCGTTGGAGCATCAACTCGATCAGTGCGGCATATCCTGAAGATCTCGTCAGGAACAAGCCTCTGATGGGATCATCCAGCGCTGTTCAGGGCGTGTTGTCCAAACTATTGACTGAGTTTTAAGTCAGTCCCTAAGGTGGCGCCGCCCCGTGAACCCGGAATGCCGGGGCAGCCGACGTGGGCCGGAGCGGCCCCGTACACAGAAGGCCACAACATGGCGACAGTCGCCTCGCACGCCGAGGACCACGCACGTCCCGTAGGCATCGAACAGCACTCGATCGACTGGGTGCCCCTGGAGGAACGGCACGGCAAACCATCGAGCATGGGTGCCATCTGGTTCGTCGGCAGCCTCAACCTCACCGGTCTGGCGACCGGGGTCGTGACGCTCTCGATGGGGGCCTCGCTCGTCTGGACGGTGGTCGCCACCGTGCTGGGCTCGCTCTTCGGCACGTTCTTCATGGCGTTCCACGCGGCCCAGGGGCCTCAGCTCGGACTGCCCCAACTGGTCCAGTCCCGGCCGCAGTTCGGCTACCTCGGGGCCGCGCTCACGGTGTGGGTGTTCGCCCTCGTCAACTACGTGGCCTTCAACACCTCGGACGCCCTGCTGTCCGGCCAGGCCATGAACACGCTCTTCGGGATCCCCAACGTGGTCGGTTACCTGGTCGCGGCGGTGGTCGCGGCCGTGATCGCCCTGTTCGGCTACGACTGGATCCACCGGCTGAACAGGTGGCTCACCTGGCCCTTCGTCGTGGTCACCGCGGCGGTCACGGCGGCGGCCCTGTTCGGAGGGGGTCTGCCGGACGGCGTCTGGCGGGCCGGCCCGTTCGAACTCGCCCCGTTCATGCTGGTGTTCGTCTTCGTCGCCGGTTTCCAGCTGGGCTGGGCGCCGTACGTCTCGGACTACTCGCGCTACCTCAGACCCGACGTCTCCGTCCGCAGCACCTTCTGGTGGACGTATCTGCCCAGTGCCGTCTCCGGGGTGTGGGTGTTCATCCTCGGCGCCGTCGTCTCGGCCGCCGCCCCCGCGGACACCGACCCGGTGACCGCGCTGAAGCTCGCCGCCGACCGGCTGTTCGGCGGATTCGGCACGATCGCGGTCGTGGTGCTGCTGGTCGGGCTGCTCTCCATCATGGCGATCAACCAGTACGGCGGCAGCCTCACCATGATCTCGATCGTCGACTCGTTCCGGCCGGTCAAGCCGACCCGGGCCATCCGGGTGGCGACGATCGGGATCATGCTGGTGACCGTCGGCGCGGTCTCCACCCTCGTCGGGATCGACCGCTTCAACTGGTTCTTCGCCAACGTGGTGGTCGTGCTGACGTACCTGTTCATCCCCTGGACGGCCGTCAACCTGGTCGACTTCTTCCTCGTCCGGCGCGGCCAGTACGTCGTCCGGGAGATCTTCAACCCGCATGGCATCTACGGCCGTTGGGGTTGGCGCGGCAACCTCGCCTACGTGATCGGCCTGGCCTGCATGGCCCCGTTCATGGTGATCACCGGTCTCTACGTCGGGCCCGTTGCGGACCTCCTCGGCGGAGTCGACTGCTCGCTCCTCGTCGGCCTGCCGGTGGCCGGCGTCCTCTACTGGGCCTTCGCGCGCAGCCTCGACCTGGCCACCGAGCGCCGGATGGTCCGGGAGGAGGGGCTGCTGGCCGAACTCCACTGAGCTGATCCACCCCAGCACGTACAGCACGTCCGTCAGCACGCCCGTGACACATACAGCACGTCCGTCAGCACGTCCGTGAAAGGAACAGCACGTGAAGACAGAGCACGACGACTCCAAGCCGGGCATCAGCCGCAGGACCCTGTTGGCCCGGACCGGTGCGGCAGCGGCCGCACTGGCGGTGGGCCCGGTACTCGGCGGCATCCGGCCGGCTCAGGCCGCCTCCTTGCGGGTACCGGGAGAGGACGAGCCGCACAACCGGACCTGGATGTCCTGGCCGTCCAGCTCCGTGATCTGGGGCAGCCTGCTGTCCAGGATCCAGTCCGACATCGCCGAGCTCGCCACGGAGATCGCCCGGTACGAGCCGGTCATCATGTGCGCGGACGGCCCGACGGCCGCGTCGCGGGCCAGGACTCTGTGCGGAGCCGGCGTCACGGTGATCGGCTCGATTCCGGTCTCGGACTGCTGGATGCGGGACACCGGCCCGCTGTTCCGGGTCGACGGCGCCGGCGGCCTGGACGCCTTCGGCCTGAACTTCAACGCCTGGGGCGAGAACGCCACCAGCTTCTACGGCCTCCCCGCCTCCGCCTACGACAAGGACCGCACGGTCGCGCAGAACGTCGCCGGGTACGTGGGCGTCCCGTTCGCGAAGGCGTCGGTGGTCGGCGAGGGCGGCGGTGTGGAGTGCGACGGCGACGGCACGCTGATGGCGACCGAGAGCTGCTGGGTGAACCCCAACCGCAATCCCGGCATGACGCGGGACCAGATCGAGGCGGAACTGCTCTCCCGCTTCGGCGCCTCGAAGATGATCTGGCTGCCGGGAGTCACCGGGCAGGACGTCACCGACGGCCACATCGACGGCACCGCCCGATTCGTCCGACCCGGCGTGGTGATGGTGCAGCTGGGCGGCGCCGTCCGGCCGGACGTCTGGACCGCCAACGCCCAGGCCATCAACGACGTCCTGGTGAACTCCACCGACGCCAAGGGCCGCCGGCTGCAGGTCCTCACCATCCAGGGGCCCGACACCCTGCCCCGGATCCCGCAGGGCAAGCAGGCGCAGTTCCTCGGCTCGTACATGAACTGGGCCGTGACCAACCAAACGGTGATCACGACCCAGTTCGGTGACACCGCCAAGGACGCGGCCGCCAAGACCGCCATCGAGTCCGCCTTCGGCAGACCGGTCGTCCAGCTCAACCTCGACAACCTCTACGGCAACGGCGGCGGAGGCGCCCACTGCGTCACGATGCAGGAACCCAGCCGCTGAGCGAACCGCCCGGGCCCCGCCACCGGGACCCGGGCGGCCCGGCCCGCCGCTGCGGCAGCGCGGATTTCTGCCGACGAAGTCGGCGCCTTTGGCAAGGCGGCGGGTGCCGCGCGGTTCGGCTCGCGGAACACCGAGGCGTGCTGACTCCCTGACGGCCGGGTAACTGTGAAGTCATAGAGGATGCGTCCCCTCGGGACTCGGAGGTTTCCGGGCCCGAGGGGGCTGTCACGTTCGACCGATGTCACGGGAGTGTCATTCATGAAGCTGTCTCTCTGCGTCAGTTCGTTCCGCTGGACCGCCCGCGCGAAGTCCCTCATGAAGTACGCGGAGGTCGACTCCCCGGTCGGCACCATAGACATCCACCGGGGCCCGTCCGGCTACCCGCGGGTCGAAGGACTGGCCCGGACGTCGGAGAACTGGTCGCTCCGGCTGGGGGATCGCGAGCTGCTCGCCGTCCAAGGCCTCGCCGCACCCGGTTACCCCGCCCGGGCGACGGCCAAGACCGGGCTGGACGCCGTCCTCTGCGGGCAGCCGGGGCGGTTGATCGCCCAGCGCTCGCTTCGGAATTCGGAACGGTTCGTCCGCTTCTCGTCCCCGGAGTTCAGCATCGGCGCGGTCAAGCAGTCGGGACGCTGCGTGGTCCTGGACAGCCGGGATACCCAGTGCGCATCGCTCCGACACCGCCGTGAATGGAGCGTGTCCGTGGAAACCGATGAGGTGTGCGCCTTTGTTGCCCTGCTGATGGCTGCGGGCCTTGAAGAGGTCCTGGCATCCCCGCTGTTGGACCTTCTTCCCTGAGGCCATGACCGGCCGGCCGCCGCAGTCCCGTGCGATCACCCACGACGTTGCGGGCCATGCCGGGAATCCCGACCTCGCCCGCGCGATGTCGGTCGAACTCGACCGCCGCCTTCGCGCCGCCGGCAGCACGACGCTGAGGACTCGGGGTCGGTCGGGCGCGGGGGCAGGCCCGACCGGAAGCCGCTTGCTCCCGTCCGCACGCCCCGGTCGGCCCCGGTAGCCGTCCTGACCGTGCCTTCCGCGTGCGTGCGCTCGTTGACGGGGCATGCGAACGATCACAGCAGCCGCGCACACCCGGCGCGCCCTGCTCGCCACAGGGGCCGGGGCGGCCGGCGGGCTCGCGCTGGCCGCCGCCGG
>NZ_JBFBDY010000339.1:0-6884 GCF_040683475.1 Kitasatospora sp. NPDC093558
GCGCGGCCCGGCCCCGGCTGGCCGCGCTCGCCGAGGACCTCGCCGCGGCCGGCACCGGGGCGGACGCGCTCGGGCTGCTCCTCGTCGCGGAGGGGCCGTACTCGGGGGCGGAGGTGTCGCGCGAGTTCGGCCTGCCGGTGCTCGGGCTGCTGCCGCACGCGGTGCGCACCGCGCGGGTGCTCTCCGACGGCGGGGACATCACCGACCGGCGGTTCATCCGTTCGGAGTTGATGCGCACGGCGCGGTCCGCGGCGGACGAGGTGCAGCTCGCGGTGGGACGGCGGCGGCAACGGCTGGCGCCCGGGCGGGCGGTGGCGCAGGCGCCAGTGGCTGCGGTCGGGCCGGTCGCGGCGGTCCCGTCGGTCGCGTCGGTGGCGGGGACCGTGGCCGCGCCGGCGGCGGCTGCCATGGCGGCGCCTTCGGGGGGCGAGGCCGAGCAACTGCCGTACGCCCAGGCGCGGTTGCATTCTCCGATGCAGCACTCCGGGCAGCCGCAGTCACAGCCGCACTTCCAGCCGCAGCCGCAACAGCAGCCGCAGCCGGTCGCGCCGGTGATCGTCACCGGCCCGGTCGCACCGCTCGCCGGACTCGCGCCGCAGCCCGCCGCACCCGCGCCGTTCCCGGGCCACGGCCCGCAGGCGCAGTACGGGCAACAGGCTTACGGGCAGCCGCCGTACGTCCAGCAGGCGCACGCCCCGCAGCCGTACGGGCCGCACCAGCAGCAGGTCCCAGAACAGCACGTCCAGGAGCCGTCCTCGCACCAGGAGCAGCAGCCCCCGGTGAACGGCCGGCCCCACGGCCCCGGGGAGGTGCTCCGTGCGCGGTAGCCCCCTGCATCAGCGCCCGTCCACCGATCCCGCCGCCCTCCCGTGGTCGGGCCCGCTGCCCACGACCGGGCCGGTCCGTCCGCAGCCGGTGCCCCAGCCGGCGCCCGGACAGCAGTCGCCGCACGCCCAACAGCCGCCGTACGCGCAGCAGTCCGCGTACGCCGCGCCGCCGGCCACGCCCACCGCCGTCCCGTCCCAGCTGCCCTCGCTCGACCTGCGTGGTGCCGCCACCCGGCCGGCCGTCGACCCGCAGGTCGCGCGCGAGCTCAAGCGCCAGGTCGCGGCCGAACTGCACCAGCAGATCACCCGGTTGACCTCCGGCACCGGCGCCGAGCCGGACCGCGCCACCCGCCGCCAGCGCGGCCGGGCGCTGATCGAGGAGGCCGTCGCGCGCTGGTCCGACGCCTACGCGCAGACCCACGGCATCCCGCCCACCCGGGAGCAGGACCGCGCGCTCGCCGAGGCCGTCTTCGACCTGCTGTTCCGCGCCGGGCGCCTCCAGCCCTACCTGGACGACCCGGAGATCGAGAACATCCTGATCAACGGCTGCGACGACGTCTGGGTCTCGCGCGTGCACCAGCCCCTGCGCCAGGTGCCGCCGGTCGCCGACAACGACGCCGAACTCGTCGAACTGCTCCAGGACTTGGCGCGCCAGCACGGCGGCGGCGAGCGCAGCCTCTCCACCGCCAGCCCGACCCTCGCCCTGCGCCTGGAGGGCGGCATGCGCCTCCAGGCGCTCACCGAGGTGACGCCCCGCCCGTACGTCGCGATCCGGCGCCACCGGGTGGCCTCCGCGACGCTCCCGGAGATGGTCCAACTCGGCACCCTGGACAGCACTTTGTCCGCCTTCCTGGCCGCCGCCATCCGGGCCAGGAAGAACGTGATGATCACCGGTACGCAGGGCGTCGGCAAGACCAGCCTGCTGCGCGCGATGGCCGCCGAGATCCCGCCGGACGAGCGGATCGGCACCCTGGAGTCGGAGTTCGAGCTCTGGCTGCACACCCTCGGCCATCTGCGCCAGGTCGTCCCGATGGAGGCCCGCGAGGGCAACGGCGAGCGCGTCGAGGGCCGCCTGGCAGGGGAGTTGACGATCGGCGACCTCATCCCGGCCGCGCTGCGGATGACGCTCTCGCGCATCATCGTCGGCGAGGTCCGCTCCGGCGAGGTCGTGCCGATGCTGCGCGTCATGACCAACGGCGAGGGCGGCTCTATGTGCACGCTGCACGCCCGCGGCCCGCACATGGTGGTCGACCGCATCGCCGAACTCTGCCTCGAGTACGGCTCGCACATGACCGACGGCCTCGCCTACCGCCTCACCGCCAACGCCCTGGACCTGATCGTGCACGTCGCCATGGTCGACGAGACGGCCGTCGGCGGGCGCCGGCACCGCTTCGTCTCGCACGTCCTGGAGGTCACAGGCCTCGGCGAGAGCGGCCGGCCCGCGCTGAACACCGTGTTCGGCCCGCGCCCCGAGCTCGGCGAGCCGCGCGCCGTCCCGCACACCCCGCCGCAGTGCCTGGACGACCTGCGCCGCGTCGGGTTCGACGCCTCACTCCTCGGTTCCCGGTACGGGAGTTGGGCCGCCCCGCTCCAGCTGCGGATCGGCGGTGGCACCCGGTGATGCTGCTCTTCGTGCTGTGCGGGCTGCTCGTCACGGGCGGCGTCGTCGCCCTGGTGGCGTGGGCCCGCGGCAGCGAACCGGTAGCTGCGGAGGAGGCGGGTGGCGAGCAGGAGAACCCGCTCGCCACCCGGGCCCACGTGCTCTGGTACGGCGCCCCCGGCACCGCCCCCGCCCGGATGGTCCGCCTGCGCCGGATCCAGCTGCCGCTCGCGCTCGTCGGCGCGCCGCTCGGCTGGCTGTTCACCGGCATCCCGCTGACCGCCCTGCTGGTGCCGCTCGTCGTGTTCGGCCTGCCCTGGCTCTTCGACACCACCCGCTCCGACACCCACCGGATCGAACGCCTCGAGGCGCTCTCCGAGTGGACCCAGCGCATCGCGGACGTGCTGCTGCTCGGCGTCGGCCTCAACCAGGCCATCGTCACCAGCCGCCGCACCGCCCCCGCCGCCCTGGAGGAGGAGATCGGCGAGCTCGCCGCCCGCCTCCAGGCTCGCTGGCGACCCGAGGAGGCGCTGCGCGCCTTCGCCGACAGCCTCGCCGACGCCACCGCCGACAAGGTGCTCGCCGCACTCGTCCTGCGGGCCGGCGACAGCGGCCCCGGCCTCGCCCGCGCGCTCTCCGACATGGCCGACTCGGTGCGCGAGGAGGTGCGCCAGCGCCGCGCCATCGAGGCCGACCGCGCCAAGCACCGCACCACCATCCGCTGGCTGGTCGGCATCATCACGCTGGTGATAGTGGTCGGCTCGTTCAACTCCGACTACACCCGCCCCTACAGCACCCTCGTCGGGCAGTGCGTGCTCGCCGTCGTCGCCGCGCTGTTCGTCGCCATCATCGCGTGGATGCGCGCGCTCGCCTCCCACCCGCCGGTGCCCCGGCTGCTGGTGGCCGACCGGCGCAGCCGCACCGGCCGCCGCCGGGCCGCGAACGCCCAGGACGCCGACGAGGCACCGGAGTTGCTCGGGGAGGCCCGATGATCTCGCCGTGGTCCGTCCTGGCCGGCGCCGTCGCGGCCGGCGGGCTCGCCCTGCTGGTCGCCGAACTGCGCCCGGCACCACCGGACTTGCGCCAGGCCCTGGACCGGCTGCACCGCGCCCCCGCCGACCGCCCCGAGGACCCGGACGAGCGCCCGCGCTGGTACGACCGGATCGGCGAACGTTCCGCCGCCCTGCGCGGCGTGCGCGTCCCGCACCGCGAACTCGCCCTGATCGGCCGCACCCCGGCCCGCTTCATGGTGCACAAACTGCTGTTCGCCGTGATCGGCCTCATGCTGCCCGCCTACCTCGCCGCCGTCTTCGTCGTCGTGGACGTCCAACTGCCCTTCGCGCTCCCGCTGGTGGCCGGACCGCTGCTGGCCGCGCTGCTCTGGTTCGTCCCCGACGCCATCGTCGCCGGCGAGGCCAAGGAGGCGCGCATCGAGTACCTGCACGGCATCGCCGCCTACCTCGAACTCGTCGCCCTCGAACGGGCCGCCGACTGCGGGCCCGCCGAGGCGCTGCGCCGGGCCGCCTCGGTCGGCCGCGGCACGGTGTTCCTGCGCATCCGCGACGCCCTCGACCGCGCCGCCACCGACCGCCTGCCGCCGTGGGCCGGACTGGACGCGCTGGCCGCCGAGCTCGGCCTCACCCCGCTCCAGGACGTCGCCGACATCATGCGGCTGTCCGGCACCGACGGCGCCGCCGTGTACGACACCCTGCGGGCCCGCGCCAAGGGCCTGCGGGGCGAACTGCTCGCCGAGGACCTGGCCCGCGCCAACTCCGACAGCGAACGGATGGTCGCCCCCGGGTCCGCGCTGACCCTGCTGATGACCGTCCTGATCGTCTTCCCCGCGCTCCACCAGATGCTCGCCTGATGCCCGCCCGATGCCCGTTGGATGGGCTTGCCCCGCCACTCACCTCCTCACCACACCCCCGGGAGAATCCGATGAATCACCTGGCCGTCCGGCTCAAATACGGCGCCGGGCTGTTCCTGCGGCCCGTGCTCCTGCCCGTCCAGTTCGCGCTGCTGCTGTTCACCTTCCGCCTCGGCCGGCTGCGCGCCGCCCGGGCCCGCGGCGACCGCGGTGCCATCAGCATCGAACTCGCCCTCGCCGTCATCGCGTTGGTGGTCGTCGCCGGTGCGGTCGCGGCGGCGCTGGTGTTCCTCCAGCAGAAGGTGACGAAGAAGGTCGAGGAGGAGCCGAAGTACCCGGGCGGCGGTGCGGCGACCCCGTGAGACGTCCCGCCCGTCGCCGCGGTGACCGGGGAGCGATGAGCCTGAGCCTGGCCATCGTCTTCCCAGTCGTCCTGCTGCTCCTCCTGCTGGTCGTCCAGGCCTCGCTGTGGTGGTACGCGCGGCAGGTCGCGCTGACCGCTGCCCGCGAGGGCGCCGAGGCCGGCCGGACGCAGCACGCCGTGGGCGACGCGGCGAAGGGCGGGGCTTCGAAGAACGACCCGGCGAAGGACCAGGCCGCGAGGGACGCGGCGGCGCGCGAACGGGCCGAGGAATTCCTGCACCGGCAGGGCAGCGGCTCGTACCAGGTGAGTACCGACGGGAGCACGGCGCAACGGGTGCGGGTCACCGTCCAGTTGACGCCGACGCTGCTGATCCCCGGCCTGTCCGCGCCGCACATCACCCAGTTCGCGGAGGCGCCGCGCGAGCGCTTCGTCCCGCCGGGGGGTGTGCCGTGAGCGGGGGCACCGTGAGCGGGGGCACCGTGAGCGGGGGCACCGTGAACGGGGATGCTGTGAGCGGGGGCGCCGTGAGCGCAGGTTCGGTGCGCCCGTGCGGTCGGGCGGTCGGGTTCCGGCGGCGTCCGCCCGGGTTCCGGCGGCGACCGGACGGCGGCGGGGTGGCCATCGAGGCGGCGATCATCGCGCCGTACGTGGTCGGGCTGGTCCTGATCGCGATCGCGGCGGGGCGGCTGCAGACCACCTCCGGCACGGTCGAGGCGGCGGCCCGCTCCGCCGCCCGCACGGCCTCGCTCGTGCGCAGCTTCGACGGGATGGCGGATCCGGCGAAGGAGGCGGCCAGGGACCAGCTGAAGCAGGAGGGCGTCTCCTGCCGCAAGCTCTCGGTGACCGTCACCCCGGGGGAGCTCGACCTGCCGGGCGGCGTGGTCGCCACCGTCAAGGTCCGGGTGGTGTGCGAGGTCGGGCTGGGCGACCTGCTCGGCGGGCTCACCGGGGTGCCCCTCACGAAGACCGTGGCCGGCGAGTTCACCTCCGTGGTGGACCGTTACCGGGGCACGTGACAACAGGTGGGCCGGATCCGGGGATTGGGGACGGCCCGGGCGGGGGAGACGCAAGCGGAGAGCGCTCGGGTGATGACGGAACGGGGCCGGGCGGCGCCCGGTGGGGGCCGGGGGCCCGGGGCCGGGGGACGAACGGACGGGCGGCGGTCGGCCCGGGGGCGGACAGCTCGTGGGTGGACAGCTCGTGGATGAACAGCCGGGGGGGCGAACAGCAGTGCGGAAGTCCGAGGGTCCGAGGGGGTGTGAAGGTGCGTGCACGTGAGGGTGCCCGACGGCTGCGGTCGGGGCTGCTCGGGCAGGTTCGGTTGCCCGGCCGGTTGCGCGGGCGGTCCGATCGCGGTGCGGTCTCGCTCTTCGTGGCGATCTGCGCCGTCTACCTGGTGTTCGTGATCGCCATCGTCGTCGACGTCGGCGGCCGGCTGCGGGTCCTCGAACGCAACGACGCCTACGCCCAGGAGGCCGCCCGGGTCGGCGGACAGCAGCTCGACCAGGCCGCCGTCCTCCAGGACAAGGGCATCCAGGTCAAGCACGACTACGCCGAACAGGCCGTCGACGCCTACCTCGGGCTCTACGGCCTCAAGGCCGCCGCGGTCAAGTTCTCCGAGGGCGGCACGGTCGTCACCGTCACGGTGACGAGCAAATTCCGGCCCGTCCTGCTGGGCTCCCTGGGCGAGCGGGAGGTAACGGGCGTGGGCAGTGCCACCCTCGTCCACGGAGTCGAGAAAGCGGAGACCGACTGATGGCCGCGCCACGTGCCAAGGACCAGACCCGACCCGCCCCGGACCGGGCCAGGACCGCCCGGAGCCACAAGCGGGTCCCGCAGGCCCCCGCCCGGCGGGCGCCGGGCGGGGGCCGCGCCGGGGCCGTGATCACCGCGCTCGCCGCGCTGGTCACCCTGGTCGCCCTGCTGCTGGGCCTGCCCGCCCTCCTGCTCTACGGGACGCAGGCCGTCGCCGCGATGGGCGACGTCGCCCCGGACGGCATCGGGCAGGCGCTCACCGGTCCGGACGACGGGCGGCTGTTCCTGTGGCTGCTGGTCGTCGTCGGCTGGCTGGCGTGGGCCTGCTTCGCGTTCTCCGTCCTGCTGGAGATCCCGGCCCAGTTGCGCGGGCGCATCGCCCGCCGCATCCCGGCGTTCGGCTGGAGCCAGCGGATGGCGGCCGGACTGGTCGGCGCGGTGCTCGCGCTGCTGCCGGTGGCCGGCTCGTCC
>NZ_JBFBDY010000340.1:0-6854 GCF_040683475.1 Kitasatospora sp. NPDC093558
GGCCGGGGCGGCGGGCCGACCGGCGGCGCATCGCGCCGCCTCTTGAGTAAGTGAAGAACGTTTTCGACAGGGTCGGCTACCGGATCACCGGCCGGTGAGTGATCGTCAGTTGGGTTGCACCTGCGGTCATGGTCAGGGTTTCGAGCATGAGCGGCTTAACGTCCTGCTGGGTCTGGGTGATGCGCTGGGACACGAGCACGGGCACCCCTTCGGGCACGTGCAGGGCGGCGCGCTCGTCGGGGTTGGGCATGCGGGCGCTGACGCCCTCGCGCCACTCGATCGCGCCGTGCGCTGCGGCCAGTGCCGCGTACGCGTCGGTGTTGAACACCTCGGGCTGGTGGGCCAGGAGGGTGCCGGTGATCTGTTCCATGGGCAGAAGTGCCGTGTAGCGGGCACGGATTCCGCTGGACTCGTGCGTGTAGAGGCGCTGGACGAGGTAGGCGGCTTCGCCTTCCTCCGTGTTCAGCAGCTCCGCCGCGCTGGGTTCGAGGCGTACGCGGTAGACGGTGGGCTCTTCCGCGTCGTGCCATCCGGCCGGGCAGTGGTACTGGTCGCCGAAGCACAGAACCGTGCGCTCGACGAGGATGGTCGCTTCGGGTTCCGGCTGGGGACCCCTGACAAAGGTTCCGCGTCCCTGCTGGACGTCGAGCAGGCCGTCCGCCCGGAGTTCGGCGACGGCCTGACGGACGGTGGGTCGGGAGACCTGGTAGAGCGCGGTGAGCTTGTCTTCCGTCGGGATCTGCTCGCCTGGTCGCCACGTGCCGCGCGCGATGGCCTTGCGCATCTCGCGCGCGACCTGCTTGTAGAGCGCCTGTCCTCTCACTGCCGCCACTTGGGCCCCCTTGATGACGGTTCGTTCGTAGCCGTCAGGTCCGTTATCAAACAGAAATTTGTTTCCCGTTGCCGCTGCTCAAGCCCCTTGCGGCGACCAGAATTCAGCAGTCGTCAGGATGAATGCCCTTGCGCCCGGAGTCAAGTGCGCTCATCATCGACCTCCCACGAAATTCATCATGACGACTGACCTACCGGGCGGTCGTTCGGGGAGGAGTGAGAGGGACATGACCTTGAAGAACTTGCCGCTCGACGCGGCGCGGCTGGGCAGCGCGCTGTGCGTGTCGGTGGAGGAGAAGACGGATCCCGACACGGGACAGGTGAAGGCCGACCGGGACGGGCTGCCGGTGTGGACGGTGGGCGTCGCGGTCCGTCCCGAAGGTCGTAAGACGGCGCTGATCGAGGTCGCCGTGTCGGGTGAACCGGTGGGTGTGGAGGTCGGGCAGGCGGTTCGACTGGTGGGCCTGGAGGCCTTCTGGTGGGAGATGAACCGTCGCATGGGCCTGTCCTTCCGCGCGGCCTCGGTGGTCCCCGTCACCGCCCCGTCCAAGCCGAACTCGGGGGCCGACCCGCGCACCGCCGGCGGGAGCACGAAGTGAGCGGCAGACCTCGTGACTGGCGGGACCTGCGCGAGAGGTTGAACGACCTCGGCGACCTGGCGGCGGAGATCGCACCGGATCTGGACTGGGGCACGTACCGGTTCCTGTTCGCGATCATCGCGCAGATGGCGCAGGACGCCGCCGCGCTGGCGCGGGACCTGGAGACGGAGCTGTGCAACCTGGCAGCGGAGAACGGCATCGAGCTGCCGCCGCTGGACCTGGACGGCGGTGGTGTCGGTGAGGGGTGCTCGGCTTCTACCTGGCGCAAACCCATCTCGCCGACCCGATCGCGGCGGCCGTGACGTGGTTCGTCACGGGCCTGACCCACTCCCCCGCCCCCTAGTCGAACTGGAGTTCGCGTGAGTCGACCACGGGCCGTCCGGTCCCCGTCGTCCGTCGTCCTCGGCCACACCGGGCTGTATCTGGTGTGGCCGGGGCGGCCCGTCCTTCCCTGGAGACATCCCCCATGAACAATCCGTATGAGAGCGATGCGGCACGTCGTGAATTCCTGGCCCGGGACGAGCGGCTGAGAAATCTGGGCGACGTTGATCGAGACCTGGTCCGTCTGGGTCAAATGCCGGGGCTGGCGCGGTGGCTGGAGCAGATCACCGCGACCGGCGGATGCGCCCGTCCGGTGTACCTGACCGGAGCGTCCGCCACGTTCAGCGCCACGTCAGGTGAGATGGTGCGCCGGTACAGCACGGCGGCGGAGCCCGGGGAACGGCTGGCGCTGCGCTGCCGGAACCGCCGTTCCTCACGGTGCGGGCCCTGCTCGTGGCTGCATCAAGGCGACAGCTGGCATCTCGTGCACGCGGGTCTGGCCGGCGGGAAGGGTGTCCCGGTCGTGGTGGGCTCGCATCCGCTGGTGTTCCTCACGCTGACGGCGCCGTCCTTCGGGCGGGTGCACCGCGCGGGCCGCTGTCATGGCGCGCGTGCCGATGTGTGCGAGCACGGCAATCCACTGGGCTGCGGCCGTATCCACCCGGACGGTGGGCGTCTGGTGGGCGAGCCGTTGTGCGCCGAGTGCTACGACTACCCGGGGCACGTGCTGTGGAACGCCCACGCGGGCGCGCTGTGGAAGGCCTACACCGACAACCTGTACCACCATCTGGCAGCGCTGGGCTCGGTGAGCCGTTCGAGGATTCGGCGTGTGCTGCGGGCGTCGGCGGTGAAGGTCGCGGAGTACCAGCGGCGCGGCGTGGTCCACTTCCACGCCGTTGTGCGCCTCGACGGTCCGGGCGGTTCCGCTGAACAGCCCCCGCCGTGGGCGACGGTCGGCGTGCTGCTGGAGGCGGTACGCACGGCGGTAACGGCGGTCTCGCTGGCGGCCCCCGAATCGGCGGCCTACGGCGGACGGCTGCTGCGGTTCGGCGTGCAGTTCGACGTCCACGAGATCGGCGGCGGGGACGACACCGGGATCACCGGTGACCGTGTGGCCGCGTACGTGGCGAAGTACACGACCAAGGGCGCGGAGCTGGCCGGCGGCGTTGACCGGCGGGTGACGAGCGCGGAGGAGATCCGGTCGTTGGGTTTGTCCGCTCACATGCGGGCGCTCGTCGGGGTGTGCTGGCGGCTGGGCGCTCTGCCGGAGCTGGCACACCTGCGCCTTCGGGCCTGGGCTCACATGCTCGGCTACCGGGGCCACTGCCTCACCAAAACCCGGGCCTACTCCACGACGTTCCGCAGGCTGCGGGAAGAGCGCGGCGACCATGCCAGGGGCGCCTCTGCTGGTGAGCACGAACTCACCGTGGGCAGCTGGCGGTTCGCGGGCGCGGGTCACCGGCCCGGTGAGGCGTTGATCGCTGAGGGTATCGCCGCCGACCTTCAGCAGACCCGCGAGATCGCCCGTGACCACCTAGCCCATGGGTGGGTGGGTGGGGCGCGGCGAGGACCCCGGGGGGCTGACGCGGGCCGGCACACGGGGGCGGACCATGACGGATGATGTCGTGGGGTGTGCGCCCGCCGATGGCCCTGGCCCGAGCCCTGATGATCAAGACTGGGCCTGGGCGAGAGAGCAGGCCCGGCGGGCCCCGAAGTGGTCGGATGAGAAGTGGCGGCGCATGAACACGGTTCTCGCCATAAAGGTCGAGAACGGTGAACCGCCCCGCCGTGTCCCCCCTCCTTCGTGAACTCGGGCGGTCCCGGCTACGACTCGTTGTAGATCGGGGCCAACCGGTCGCGTAGCGGCGTGCGGCTGCCTCGGCCGACGGGCAGGACCAGGATGGCCGTGAACGTCCGCTCGACGTAGGCGCGCTTCTCGGCGAGCGTGTTGTCCGGGCGGTCCCACTCCTTTGCCACGTCGATGGGCTGGCCCTGGAGTGCGTTCATCCTGCGCTGCCAGATGTTGCGCAGCTTCATCAGGCGGCGTTCCTCGGCTTCGTACTCGGCAAGATCCTTGTAGTACCGCTCGGCACTGATCTTCCGTTCCCTGCGGGCCTGCTTGGCGTCCGCGATGTCCTCGCGCACGTTGGCCAACTTGTGCTCGTCGGGCCAGGGTTCGCCGGCGGTCACGGCACCTCGCTGCTCGCTCTCCTCCTGGTGCTTGGCGATCACCAGCTTGCGGATCAGTTCATCGGTCTCCGGACCGCCGACCCGCACGCCCCCGCAGCCCCGTCCGGTAGCCTTGTTGGGGCACTGGTAGACGTGGTAGCCCTCCGGCTTCTTCTGGCTCGGAGAGGCCTTCATCGCGCGCAGCTTCGCACCGCAGTCGTCCTTGCCGCACCGAAGCGTCCCGGTGCCGAGGTACTTACGCGTGTTGTGGCCGGTGCCGCGTTCGGAACTGGCCTCGATGAGAGCGCAGATCGCCTCCCACTGCTTGACTGTCAAGATCCGCTGATGCTGACCCTTCACCGGCTTGCCCTCGTCGTCGTACACGATGACCATGCGCGTGCTCTCCGTCCCCGTCTCCTCGTCGAACTCGACGACGGTGCGTGAACGGTAACCACAGATCCGGGGATTGCTCAGAACCTTCTTGAGTGCCTGCACGGTCCAGGGCTTCCCGCTGACCGTGAGGATTCCATCGCTGGTCCACCCCGTGACGATCTGGTACCACACACCGCCCGCGAGCAACTTCTTCGCCGCGCGACGCAGCAGCCACGCCTCAAGCTCGTCCAGTGTCCGGCGGTCCTCCTGCCAGCCGAACGGGCGAGGCCCCCCACCCGGAATCCCCTGCTTCTGCATGGCACTGTGCTTGCGCTTGACGCGCCTGGAGGTGTCCGCCGACGCCTTGTTGTTCATGGCGGTGATGACCCGCGCCATGGCGCGCCCGTTGTCGGTCAGAAGATCCAGGCTGCCGGTGATGTCGATGATCGGCACACCGTAGCGCTGCACCACGTCGATGGCGTCTTCGAGGTGGCGCGGATCACGCGTCAGGCGGTCGATGTCGTAGACGATCAAACCGTCGATGCGCTCGCCGTTGGGCGCCCGACGCTCCTTCAAATCCTTCAGCGCGCCTTCGAACACGGGCCGCACGACCCGATAGGCCACCTGCCCGTCAGGCAGTCGCACCCGTCGGCGCTTCCACGCCGAGGTGTCCGGCTCGGTGTAGGTGTAGACGTACCTGCCCCCGCGACTCTCGACGAACTCTCGGTCGTCCTTCTCCTGCTCGTCGCGACTCTTGATGTCCTTGCCGGTCAGATACTTCTTAGCCTTCCCTGACGCTGTGGTGTCGGTCAGCTCCCCCTCTTCCTCTTCCGTTGAGAGGCGGGTCAAGCCGGCCCAGTTCTGACCTTCGAGCTTGCCCCACTGCACCTGCCGAATCAGCTCATCGCCCATGAGTCAAAACTACATCTACCCACCTGCTGAAGGGCGTTGTCGCCGTAGTTGTCGCCGGCGTTCTGGTAGACGCGCCAGCTGACGCCCGCGTTCTGCAGCGCCTCGGCGTAGGTCTGCCAGCGCAGGCCCTTCTCGTCGCCGCCGTCGTAGGCCGGGCCGCCCGCGGTGCCGGCCGGGTCGATCTGGCCGGACCACAGGTAGGTGCGGTTGGGGCCGGTGGCGGACAGGATCGAGCAGTGGTAGGCGTCGCAGACGGTGTAGGCGTCGGCGAGCGCGTAGTGGAACGGTATGTCCTCGCGCGCCATGAACCCCATGGTTCTGTCGGAGCCCTTGGCGGCGATCCAGGAGTCCATCTTCCCGTTGTTCCACGCCTGGTGCTGGGTGGACCACGAGTGGTCGAGCGAGCCGTCGCACTGGGCGAGTTGCTCGCCGCTGACGCCCCACCACCACGTGCTGGTCTTGCTGAGCTGCCACGGGTACTGCCGGCCGCTGCCGTTGGGCTGGTTGAACACGCTGGTGCCGCCCGCGATCTGGATCGCGGTGCGGTCGCCGAAGCCGCGCACGCCCTTCAGCGCGCCGAAGTAGTGGTCGAAGCTGCGGTTCTCCTGCATGAGCACCACGACGTGCTTGACGTCGCGGATCGTGCCCGTCGGGGCGGCGGAGGCGCTGGACACCGCGCCGGGCAGGGCGGCGTCCAGGCCGATGGCCGCGCCGAGGGCGGCGGCCGAGCCGAGGAAGGTGCGGCGGGTGACACGACTGCTGGCAGGGGACACGTGAGGCCTCCGAGAAGTATGGACAACTCCGGCGGACGATCCGGCAGCGGCGACTGTCGGGCAGTCAGATGGCTACCGGCCGGTAGCCGGGTGGCGGAGAAGTTACACGCGGCCGACGGTTCGCGGAAGCCTCGCCGCAGCGGCTCTCCGGCCCGCGCACCCGGGTTGACCGATTCGCCGTCTATGACGGGACGCGGCGAGAGCGGATACTGGCCGACCGGCTCGGTACCGGCGCGCGCGTACCGGGCCAACAGGTCCTTCTCTCAAAGGGGTTGGCATGCCAGGCAGCACGTACGACTACGTCATCGTCGGCGCCGGTTCGGCAGGCTGCGTGCTGGCCGCACGGCTGTCGCAGGACCCGGACGTCCGGGTGGCGGTGGTCGAGGCGGGCGGGCCGGACACCGCGCGGGAGATCCACGTGCCGGTCGCGTTCCCACAGCTGTTCAAGTCGGACGTCGACTGGGACTTCGACACCGATCCGGAGCCCGGCCTCGGCGGGCGGCGGGTCTACCTGCCCCGCGGCCGGACCTTCGGCGGCTGCAGCTCGCTGAACGCGATGATCTACGTCAGGGGTGCCCGCGCCGACTACGACGGCTGGGCGGCGGCCGGGGCCACCGGCTGGTCGTACGGCGAGGTGCTGCCGTACTTCCGGTACGCGGAGGACAACGAGCGCGGCGAGGACGAGTTCCACGGCGTCGGCGGGCCGCTGACCGTCAGTGACGGCCGCTCCGGGCACCCGCTCGCGTCGGCGTTCATCCAGGCCGCCGGACAGGCCGGGTACAAGGCGAACGACGACTTCAACGGCGCGACGCAGTTCGGCGTCGGGCGCTACCAGGTGACGCAGCGTGGCGGCCTGCGGTGCAGCGCGGCCGACGCC
>NZ_JBFBDY010000341.1:0-6825 GCF_040683475.1 Kitasatospora sp. NPDC093558
GCCACCGTGTCGGCGGCGGCGCGCAGGGCGGCATCCAGGGCACGGCGGGAGGGGGTGTCGGGGTGCCAGTCGGGGACGGTGACTTCTTTTGTGTTGCGCTCTATGGCGCGCGCGAGGCGGGCGGGGACGTCGGCGACCTCGGGCGGGACGGGGCGTCGCGCCCACAGCAGCCCGGTGGCCGCCTCGGAGGCGGCGAGGGCAGCCTCGTACCGGGGATCGCTCCGGCCGGGGTGGAAGTCCTGCACCTGGTTCAGCCGGGCCGTCAGGACCCGCCGCGAGGCAGGACCCTGCGGGCTGCCGAGATCGGCCAGCATGCGGCCGAGCGCGTCGTACGCGGCGGCCAGCGCACGGTTGCGCTCGCCGCCGGGGCCTGCCGGCAGCCCGAGGACGACGACGAACGCCGCGCCGGTGAGCATCATCGGCGCCGCCGCCCACCAGGGACGGGCCAGCGGCATCCCGCTCCCCAGCGCCGTCGACACCAGCAGCAGCATCCCGGCGGCGGAACCGCGCGGGCCGGTGGCGCTCAGGGCGCCGGACAGGAACGCGACAACGGTGAGCGCCACGCCGAGGGCGACGGGCGACACGTGGGCGTACTGCAGGCTCGTCCCGATCAGCATCCCGAGCGCGGAGGCGAGGACGGCCGTCCCGATCCGTCGCACGCGGAGGCCGTTCGGCTCGGCCCGGTCGTTCATCGTCGCGTGCATGGCCCCGAGCCCGGCGAACACCCCGAGGTCGAGCCGATGCACGAGCAGCCCGACGGCGAGCGGCACCCCCATCCCGGCAGCGGCCCGCATCACCAACGCTCCCGGGAACACCACCCGCGACGGCCGCACGGCACGAGCCCACCAGGCGGTGACGGGGATCTCTTCGGCAGGCATGCGGTCACGTCCGTTCTGCGGCCTGGGGTCGCTGCTGTGCGACATTGCGCGGCAGATCGGGTCGTACCCCGCGAGTCTACCGGCCAGGGCGAGGCCCGTTCGTACCGATCGCGTCCAAGCGGGGCAAGGCTGACGGAGGCGATCGCTAACATTGCGGTGTCGGCAACCCGTCAAGGGGGTGGCCCGGTTGCCGACCGTGAGTGTGCGGCCGAGAAGTTGACGGTGCGTTGTGGACTGGCGTCCGCAGCGGGGGAGAGGGTGTTCGCAGTGCCAGGAGAAGTTCCGCCGGGTCCGAGGCCGAAGCCGGACCAGCCCATCGCGGTGCCGGAGATGCCGAGCGTTCCGGATTTGGTGTCCGCGTTCGGCAAGCAGGACGTCAAGGTGGAGCTCGACACGCTCACGGCGTTCGCGAACAAGATGGAGGCCCTGCTCCAGGCGATGGAGGGCTCAGCGGCGGCGCCGGGGAAGCTGCAGGAGCAGAAGCTGGCCGGAAAGGCCTTGATCAGTGGCGCGTACAGCGAGCACGTCGTGGAGGCGGTCGCCCTGACAACTGCGTACGACAAGGTTCACACCCAGCTCGTCAAGCTCCACAAGGACTTTGCCTCCCAGATTGAGGCAATGAAGCTCGCGGTGGCGAAGACGGCCGGCAGCTACGCGAGCAACGAGCAGGCCACGGCCGACGCGCACAAGGCCGTGCACGCGAACTTGGGCGTGGCGGGCACGCCGCCGCCGGGAACGAGCGGGGCCGCGTCCAAGAGCATCGAGGGGCTGTGACGAAGCGCAGGCGTCGGACGAACGTAGGGGGAGCGGGTAGATGACAAACGGAACGGACTTCGACCAATACGACCACGCCCAACTCAGGGACATGGTCCGTTCGACGGACGCGGCGACCGTGGTGGACCGCGGCGTACACCTGCAGGCGGCCGGTCAGGTACTCAAGGACCTGAGCGCGGCACTCAAGTCGCACGTCGACAACGTCGGATGGGAAGGACCGGCCGCGGAGAGCTTCAGGACCTGGGCCGGAAACCTGCAGAAGTCCGCCATGCTGCTCGGCGACTACTCCACCAAGGCCGGCGACGCGCTCCTGCAGGCGGGAGAGTCCCTCAGCCTCGCCAAGGCCGCCGTGCCCGAACCCCCGCGCGCGGAGATCGCCTTGCTCGCCACGGCGGTGAGCCAACGACAGGGCCTGCCGACGACCGGGACGTCGAAGATCGGCTCCCCCGAGTCCTCCGACTACCTCGCGAGGTCGAGTAGCCCGGACTGGATCAGCAACGATCGCATGGCCGTTGCAGACGCGATCATCAAACGGGAACGTGTAGAAGCCGTCAAGCAGATGGTAAGGCTGGCGCAGGCTTACTCCGGGGCAACGGCGACGCTGAACTCGCTGGAGGACCCGAACCTGCCGGGGACGCCGGACAAGGACAGGGTCAACTCCGTTGACTACTCGCCAGGTGGTACGACCCAAACGGCGGTCCCGGGTGCTGCCAACCGAAGCCCCCGTGTGAGTACGGGCAGCACAGCTGGAACCTACAGCCAGGGAGGCGGCAGCTACAGCCGTGGCTCGATAGGGCCCCGCCAGTTGGCGCCAGAATGGCAGGCTCCGGAAGCGGCGGTGCATACAGGGCCGGTCCCATCGCGCGTCAGCGGGAATGTGCCGTTGGTGGAGGGGGTCGGAACCTCCACCCCTTCGTCTGTCCCATCGGATCCTGTCAATCGCCCTGGTACGGGCCTCGACAGCCTGCTGGTGGATCCGACCCTGTCGGGCCAAGGCAGTCCGGTGGGTGCTGTCGGCAGTGGGAACGTACCGTTCGACGGCTTGGGAGGGTTCCCCGGGCGATCAGGCGAGAGTGGGGAGAGCGGAGGTAACCCAGGGCTCCCAATTGGCGGTCGGGTTCCGGTAGGTGGTTTCCCGCGGAACAGTGGGTCAGCTCCGATCAGGGGTGGCGGGTCGATCGCCGGCAGGAGTGGTGGTTCGGCTTCCAGCCGTCCAGTCCCATTCGGCGGCGCGGCCCTTCCCGGTAAGACAGGTACTCCTGGTCTGCCCAGCGGGACTGTTTTCGGTTCCCGCGAGGCTCAGTCAGGTCGCGCCGGAACGCCGGGCATGCCCGGGGTAGGTGGAATGCACCCCGGAGCAATGGGCCATGGATCGAGCGGTTCAGGTGGGGGCACTCGAGGTCGGGGTCTGACCTCGATGCCTGGCGGAGTTGTTGGAGGGCGCAAGGGTCCTTCCGCAGGCGGAGAGTTCACCCCTGGTGGGACCGGGTTGTACAGGCGGGCTGGCGCTGGCGGGGGTTCGGGCACTGCGGGCCAGAACGGCATGATGGGGCCGGGCGTGCACGGAGGCGGGGCAGGAAGGAATGAGCGCGACCGCCGCCAACGGCCCGACTACCTGCGCGAGGACGAAGAGACCTGGACCAGCGATACGCCGCACAGCAACCCGAACGTGGTTGAGTAGGGCTGACTGCCCGCCCGGTCGCTGGGATACCCCGGCGGCCGGGCGGACCTGTCCGGGGCGCAGCCCTCGGCTGACGGGGAGAACGAGGAGTCGTGATGTGGCGGAGAGATGGACGAGCGCGTGGGCGGGTCTTTGCCGGAGCACTCCTGGCGGCCGGTTTCTTGACTGGCTCGGCCGTGGCTCCGGCCGCTGCGGATGGCTCGATCCGGGACGATCAGTGGCATCTAGATGCGATGCATGCACCTGAGATGTGGAAGACGTCGACTGGGCAGGGGCTGACGATCGCAGTCATTGACGGCGGCTTCAAGTTCGATCACCCAGACCTGGTCGGTCAGTTGCTGCCGGGAAAGGACTTCAGCGGAAGTGCCGGTGGGGTGAGGATGGACCCCAAGGGCCACGGGACACAGATGGCGAGCATCATCGCGGGGACCGGCAAGGGCATGGGGGGAAAGGGCGCCTACGGTTTGGCTCCAGGAGCCGAGATCCTTCCACTGAAGATCGATAATGGCGAGGAAGGCGGCGTCACTTCACACATTTTCCTGGACCAGATCGGTCAAGCCGTCGACTACGCCGTTGATCAGGGCGCGAAGATCATCAACATCTCGCAGGGAACAGCGGCGGTTACTGTGTCTCCTGACGACGCGGCGAAACTGACCAGCGTGCTCGCGCGTGCAGCGGCAAAGGGCTCACTGGTTTTTGCCAGTGTTGGGAACAGCGCGGAGGATGGGAACCTGGTCGAGTACCCGGGTGGTCTGCCTTACGTTGTTGGTGTTGGCGCTGTCGATAGGAACTTGACAGCTACGGCTGAGTCCCAGCAGGGGCCACAGGTTGACCTCGTGGCACCCGGTATGGACATCATCGACGCCTGTACTGGCGCAACAGGCTACTGCAAAGGCCACGGCACGTCAGCAGCGACTGCGCTGGTGTCCGCCTCGGCGGCCCTGGTGTGGGCTGCGCACACCGACTGGACGGCGAACCAAGTACTGCGGGTGCTCATCAACACGGCTGGTAAGCCGACGGACGGTTCTAGCCGCAATGACAGCGTCGGATATGGGGCCGTCCGTCCCCGCATCGCGTTGACCACACCAGGCGATCCGGGGGCGGCGGATGTGTACCCGATTCCGAGCAAGACGGCTCCGCTGCCCTCGGCTTCGCCGCCGGCCACCGTCCCTTCTGCCTCGGCGACCTCGCCCTCAGCTTCCTCCGCGGCACCGACGAGTGTCAGTTCGCCGACCGTGGCGCCCTTTGCGGACAAGGCATCGGATTCGGGCAGTTCGGTGCTGCCGATCGCGATTGCTGGGGTGGTCGGGTTGGTGCTGGTGTCCGGCGTTGTGGTCTTCGCGGCGCGGAAGCGGCGTGTGGCTGATCGGCCGACTGGGCTCGTGTCGCCGGTGCCGATGTCTTCGCCGTCGTACGAGCCGCCTGTGTCGCCGGAAGACAACCCGTACGCGAGGTAGTCGGAAGCTGAGCCATGGCTGGACCGCTTCCGCCGCGTTCGACTGGTCACGGTGACTTTGGCCTGATCGGAGGTAGCGGCGGGCCCTCGCTCTGCGCGAGGGTCCGCCGAAGCCGCTCGTGGCTCACATACCTTGTCGGTGGCTTGGTGCGGTTAGAAGCCGTTGTCTTTCCGAGAGTGATGGGTGCGTTTTCGCTGGTCAGGAATGACGCCGGTGCTTCGGCGGCAGAGACGGGGTGTCGTGTCGTTTCTTCGGTGGAGGTGCCGGGATGCCGTCGGTGATGGGGTTGCTGGAGGAACGCGAACGTGCCGCTCGGCAGCGGGTGGAGGCCCTGCAGGCCGAGCTGCGGGCGGCGGAGGCCGCATGGGAGCGGTTGGTGATCGCCCGTGAGACGGTCGCCGAGGTCCTGGCGGGACCATGCGGAGGCGATGAGGCGCCGCCGGACGTGGTGACGGGTGAGCGGCCGGCGCAACTCGCGGCGGCGGTGCCGGGTTCGGTGGTGCCCCACTGGCGGGAAGGACTTGCTCCGACGGTGCTTGCGCCGGACTACCAGCGGATCATGGACGTCCTGGCCGGCGGGAGCACGGCGGGCTGGGAGACGATGGACTGCCGGGAGCTTGCTGTGGCGCTCGGACTCGAGCCCGTTCCGGCGAAGGTCGAGGGGGTGCGGTCGAAGGCGAAGCGCCTGGCCGCGCGGGGCTGGCTGGTCGAGGCGAGCCCGGGACTGTTCAGCGTGCCCGCCGGGCGAGGCGGCGGCTCATGACCATGCTCATCGACCACCGGATCACCGCCTCCGAGCTGTCGCTGCGGCCCTCGTAGTCGCGGGCCAGGCGGCGTGAGCGCATCAGCCACGCGAACGTCCGCTCCACCAGCCACCTCTTCGGCAGCACGTGAAGCCGCTGGTGTCGTCGCTGCGTTTGACCACCGTCAGCGCGATCCGCCAGGCGTCGCGGGCGAGGTCGACCAGACGACCGGTGTAGCCGCCGTCGGCCCACACCAGCGCGATGCGCCAGTGCCGTTCGCGCAGCCGGGCCAGCAGCGTCCGGCCGGCTTCGCGGTCGGTGACAGAGGCCGCGGTGACCAGCACCGTGAGCAGCAGCCCGAGGGTGTCCACGACGATGTGGCGCTTGCGGCCGTTGACCTTCTTCCCGCCGTCGAAGCCCCTGCTCGCGGCCGGCACCGACGCGGCCGCCTTCACCGACTGCGCGTCGATGACGCCCGCCGTGGGCTCCGGATCCCGGCCCGCCGCCTCGCGGACCCGCTCACGCAACCGGTCGTGGAACTCGGTGACCAGGCCCTTGTCCCGCCAGCGCCGGAAGAACGCGTAGACGCGGTCCCACGCGGGGAAGTCCGCGGGCATAGCCCGCCAGGTGATACCGCCCGTGACCAGGTAGCGCAGCGCGTCGATCATCTGTCGGTGGCAGTAGCCCTCCGGCTGTCCGCCGCGGCCCTCCAGCCAGCCGGGCACCGGCATCGCGTCGCGCACGACGGCCCACTCCGCGTCGCTCATGTCGGACGGATACATCGGTCGCCTGTACGGCCGGTCCCCGGCGTTCCCGAACCGGTGAGCGAGACAATCACACGTCAGAGAAGCCGAGTTGGACGACAGCGGCACCGGCACGGAAGACTGCAGCACCAGGGGCCTCCTGTTGCTCGGTTGGATTCGACACCCACGAGCTGTGCGGGAGGCCCCACTTCCATGCGCCGCCAGGCAGAAGATCACCCGACCGAGTCGACCACCTCGAACTCACGCTCCCCCAAGATCGATAGAGCAACGGCTTCTTAGCTTGACTCTGTCGGGGATCTTGGATGATTGGGCTCAAGTGCCAAGGGTTCGCCAGGACTTCGGCCGCGGGACGTCGTTATCGTCCAGGAAGGTCTGGAAGGCGGTCGGCGGTCTCGGTGACGGGGCTTCGTCGGTGACTGGCCGGCCGCTGAGCCGTTCGATGTTGACGGCGATGGCTGTGAGTACATGCTGCAGGTGGGCTTTCGGCTGGCCTCGGTAGCGGCAGCGGCGCATGCCGTGTCCGTGGGC
>NZ_JBFBDY010000342.1:0-6790 GCF_040683475.1 Kitasatospora sp. NPDC093558
CCCGCCGCCCGGCGCGGGGGGCGCCGGCGGGGCCCGCCGGCGCCGCCCGGCCCGCCCCGCGTCCCCCGGGCCGCGCCCCCCCCCCGCGGCCCCCCCCCCCCCCCCACGGAGGGGAGTTACGGAGGCGAGTTACCGCAGGGCGCCGTGGACGGCCTCCGGGTCGGTGGGCGACAGCGGCGCCGCCGGGGCCGCGGTCTTGGCGGCGAGGGTCGGCGGCGGCGTCACCAGGACGGGCGTCGGATCGGCCTCCGGAGCACAGGTCTTGGCGATGCGGCCCTTGCCGTCGGGGAGGCTGCCGTCGCGCAGGTAGGCGGTGAAGGTGTCGTCCAGGCACGCGTTGCCGTGGAACAGGATCTCGTGGAAGCTGCCGCCGTCCTGCACGACCAGCTTGCTGCCCGGAAGCGCGTCGTGCATCGCGAGGCCGCCCTCGTACGGGGTGGCGGCGTCCTCGGTGGCCTGGAAGAGGAGGACGGGCGGCAGGCCCCTGCCGGTGATCTTCAGCCGTCCCGCCTGGTTGCCCTGGTAGGGCCAGAACATGCAGGCGGCGTTGTACCACATGTTGTTATACGTGTAGAAGGGCGCCGTGGCGTTGACCTTGGCCTGGTCCTTCTTCCAGGTCTCCCAGTCGCGCGGCCACGCGTTCTCGGTGCACTGCGCGGCGTTGTAGGCGGGGAAGGTGCCGTCGTCGGAGCCGGGCGCGGCGTACTTGTTGTAGGCGATGGTCAGCGGCCGGGTGTCGTGCTGCACGAGGTAGGACGACAGGACGGTGGCCATCCGGGGCCAGCGCAGGAAGTTGTAGCCGCCGCCGTAGAAGGTGTCCTCGAACTCGGCCGGGCCGATCCTGCCGGGGGCCGGCGCGGCGTCCGCCGGGTCCTTCCGCAGGGCGTCCTCGACCTGGGCGTACGCCTTCTCGACGGCGGCCCGGTCGGTGCCGAGGTGGTAGACGGAGTCGGCCTTGGCGGCCCAGCCGGCGAAGGCGTCGAAGCGGCGCTGGTGCTCCTTGTCCTGCAGGATGTTGTGGTCGTACCAGCTGATGGTCGGTCCGACGATGCTGTCGAGGACCATCCGGCGGACGCGCTTCGGGAAGAGCTGGCCGTACGTCGAGCCCAGTGAGGTGCCCCACGAGCCGCCGTAGAAGTTGATCTTCTGGGCGCCCAGGGCGCGGCGGATGCTGTCCATGTCGCGCGCGTTGTCGACCGTCGTCATGTGCGGCAGCAGCCAGGACCAGTCGGCCGCGCAGTCGGCGGCGTACCCGGCGGCCTTCTTCAGCCACGCCTTCGACGTGCCCTGGCTCACCTGGTAGTCGGGCCGCTCGGCGTCGAAGTAGTGGGCGTCGCACACGACATGGGGGTCGCTCGCGTTGGTGCCGCGCGGGTCGAAGCCGATCCAGTCGTAGGTGGAGGCGACGTCCTTCGGGATCTGCCCGGAGATGTAGGCGGGCATCCAGAGGCCGGAGTCGCCGGGGCCGCCGGGGTTGAGCAGGATCGGGCCCTGCTGCTTGTCCGCGGGGGCGGTGGCGGGCAGCCGGTTCAGCTTGATCTTGATCTTCCGGCCGTGCGGGTCGGCGTAGTTGACGGGCACGTCGAGCATCGCGCACTGGAGTGCCGGCGTGGCGGCGTCGTTGCAGGAGCTCCAGACGAGACTGCCCTGGCCGGTGTCCTCCAGGTTGGCGGTGTCGGGCTCGGCGGCGGAGGCGGCTCCGCCGAGGGCGGCGACGGCCGCGGCGGCCGAGAGGAGGGAGATGACTTTTCTCATGGGGAGCATGATGTGATATGTGCAATGGTACTGCCAGGGGCCTGACCGGACTTTACCAAGGCTTGACTGGCGCGGAGTTCGGCGTTCGGGGGACGGTTCTGGGGCATGGCCTGATCGGGCTCGGGGGTCGGGCTGGGGTGCCGGGCTCGGGGGTCGGGCTCGGGCTCGGGAGTCGGAGAGGGGTGCCGGTGGACAAGCCGATGCTGTACGTGGTCGTGTGCGCGGCCGGGGTCGCGGGTGGGGTGGGTGAACTGATCACGGCTGCCCAAGAGCGCGGCTGGGACGTCGGGGTGGTCGCGACGCCGCTCGCGACGGGCTTCATCGACGAGGCGGCGCTCGTCGCGCAGACCGGCCACCCGATCCGCTCGGCCTGGCGCAAGCCCGGCGACCCGCGTCCGCTGCGCGACCCGGACGCCATTGTCGTGGCGCCGGCGACCTTCAACACCGTCAACAAGTGGGCCGCCGGCATCTCCGACACGCTCGCCCTCGGCATCCTCTGCGAGTCGTACGGCTGGGGGATCCCGGTGGCCGTCCAGCCGTGCCTGAGCCCGGCGCAGGCGGCGCACCCGGCGTACGGGGAGAGCCTGCGGCGGCTGCGGTCGATGGGGGTGGCCGTCGCCGAGTACGTGCCGGGGGAGTTCAGCTGGACGCGGGCGCTGGATCTCCTGGCGCGCTGACGCCGGAGCGGTTCGGCGTGCGACGGACCGGGTCGGCGGGCGGGGCTGAGTTCCCCGGATCGCCGTTCGCACGCCCGTTCGGCGGCGCGCGTGGTGCGGCCGCCGTCCGCGCCCGGCACGGTGGGGACGTGCCGAGGACAACGCTCGTGGGCCTGTGCGCCCTGCTGCTCTGCGCGCCCGCCTCCGCGGCGTACGCGGCCGAACCCGGCTGGGCGGTCGCCGTCGTCGACCAGGCGTCCCGGCGCGTGCTCGTCCTGCAGGGCGCCGACGAGCTCGTGGAGTACGCCGGCCCCGACGAGCTGCCCGTCGTCTGGAGCTGGAGCGCCGACCGGGCGCCCGACCTCGCCGACCTCAGGCCCGCCACCACCTGGGACCTCCCGAACGAGGTCAAGAGCCGAACACGCGTCGGGCAGCGCTTCCTGCTGGTCACCGCCAGCGGCGGCCTCGCCGCCGTCGTCGACACCACCACGGGCGCGGCCCGCTGGGCGACCGACGTCGGGGAGACGGCCAACCCGCACAGCATCGAGCTGCTGCCGGACGGAAACGTGGCCGTCGCCGCGAGCGAGGGCGGCTGGGTGCGCCTCTACGCCGCCTCGCAGGGGCCGCGGGCGACCGCGTACGCCGAGTACGCGCTCCCCGACGCACACGGCGTCGAGTGGGACCGGCATACCGGCCTGCTCTGGGCCCTCGGCCACGACACCCTGACCGCCCTCACCGTCGGCGGCACCCCGGACGCGCCCACCCTCACCGCCGTCCGCGACGTCCCGCTTCCCGACCGCGGCGGGCACGACCTCGCGCCCGTCCTCGCCGCACCGGGACGGTTCTGGGTGAGCACCCTCCACGGGCTCTGGGAGTACGACACCGGCGACGGCGGCTTCACCCCCGTCCGGTTCGCCGACCGGGCAGCCGAGCGCGACATCAAGAGCGTCGGCGACGAACCCGGCACCGGGCGCCTCCTCACCGTCGCCCCCACGCACACCGCGCCGTGCGACTGGTGCACCTCCGTCCTCACCCTCCACCGGCCCGACGGCACCCGCCTCCTGCGCGGGACCCAGCTCTACAAGGCGCGCTGGTGGGGCGGGGGTTGGTGACGGGGCGCCTTCCAGGGGTGGCGGAGGGTGGCGAATTCACGCCCCCCGCCCGGGCATTCGGCTGATGCGGCATATTTTGTGCCCCGCCAAACTACTCCAATGGTAGTGAGTTTCCCGGGAGCGTCCGCAAACCTGTCGCGGGCCGTGCGGGCTGGGATAGCGTCCGTTCCGCCCGGGGGTGGTCCGACCGTTCCCCGTCCGACCGTTCCCCGGCGCATTCCGACGCATTCGGCCAGAGCCGGGCCCTGCCCTGCCGCGACTTATCCGGGAGAAAACATGCACAATTGTGTTTCCGGCCACCTTTCCGGTCACGTTTCCGGTCACCTTTCCGACCAGCAGCCAGCCGGGGTCGACGATCTGCGCCTCGCGGTCGACTCGCTGGCCGCCTTCCCGGCCCGGACCGCGGCCGGCGGCGCCGACGTCACCGGGCGCCTGGCCGCCGTCGCCGAACTCTGCCGCTCGGTCGACGCGGCGCTCGACAGCCTGGTCGTCCAGGCCGCCGCCGAGGCCGCCGAGGAGGGCTGGACCGCGGCCCGTATGGCGAGCGAACAGTCCGCCTACTACGCCAGGTTGCAGCGGGCGCTGCTCCCCGCCTCGGCCGGCGCCCGGCCGACGCAGCAGTGAGCGCCCTGCACCCCGGCGCCCACGTGCTGGCCTGCCCTACGCGGTGGAGCGACGTCGACGAGAACGGGCACATCAACAACGCCCGGCTGGTCGGCTACGTCCAGGAGGGGATTCACGACCTGTTCCGCCACCACGCGACCGCCGTGCGGGAATCGCTCTTCCCGTCCGGATTCATCATCGCGCGGCACGAGATCGATTACCTGGAACAGTTGCACCACCGGCCCGAGCCATTGTCCGTCCGGCTCTCCGTGGCCCGGCTCGGGCGGAGTTCCGCGCACATCGACGTGAATGTCTGCCGGGAACCGACCGTCTTTATGCGGGCCCGTACGGTGGTGGTCGCCAGGGACCGTGAATCCGGGCGTTCGCGGAAACTCGGCGAGAATGAGCGGCGATTTCTCTCCGGATTTATGCCGGAGTCCCTGCGGGGCGATGCGGTCGCGGGGGCGGTCGCGGTCGCGGGGGCGGGGATGACGGGGGAGGGGGAGTCTGCGGCGGTCGGGCCTTCGCATTGGGTTTCGGCCAGGGCCGGCGGTGCCGTTTTCGCCCGCCGTACGCGTCGGCGGTGCCGCGCCTCGGTGGCCTGACGGGCGCGTGCTTCCCGGGCCGATTCAGGGTGTGATCGACAACGGCGTCGATCCGCCCGCCCGGCCGCAGTACGCTGAGCAGCACGGGAACCGGTACGTTCCGCGCCGGTCACGTGCTGCGACGGTCCTTTCCCAGGTCGCATTCCCACCCCTCCGCAGCAGCCGCGGCCCTCGCCGTGCCCCGCCGGTCCCCACCGAGCGGAAGGAGGACGCGATGACCATTTCCTCGGAGGACTTCCTCGCCCGCGTCGTCGAGCGCGGGGAGTACGGGGGCCCTGCGGAGGCCGACCACGCCAGCCGCGTCGTGCTCGCCCTGCTCGGCGAGCACCTGGTCGGCGGCGAGCGGACCGAACTCGCCGACACCCTGCCCGCCGCCTACGCCACGCTCCTGCGCGACGCCGCACCGACCTGCGCACCGCTGACCGCCGAGCGCTTCGTCGAGGCCGTCGTCGGCTGGATCGACGGCGCCACCCCGGCGACCGCGCAGTGGGACATCGGGGCCGTCCTGAGCACCGTCACCGACCTCGCACCCGGGAACCTCGTCGACCGGGTGCTCGACCAGCTCCCTGACGGCTACGACCTGCTGTTCGGCCACCCGCTGCCGGCCTGATCCGGCGCGCCGGTCGTGGCGCGGAACACCTCGGCGTCCGGGCCGGACAACCACACCGGCCCGGCGCCGGCCGGCACCTTGTCAGCGGTCAGCACCTTGTCAGCGGCACAGTGCGGCGGCGCCGATCAGTCCTGCGTCGGTGCCCAGTTCGGCCTGGCGGACGTCGAGCTCCCGGACGTACGGCAGGGCGGCGTACACGTCGAGGTGGCGGGTGAGTGGGGTGAACAACAGCCTCCCGGCGGTGGCGACCCCGCCGCCGATCACGACCCGGTCGAGGTCGACGAGTGTGGCGGCGGCGGCGATTCCGGCTGCCAGGGCTTTCGCGGCGCGGTCGAAGGCGGCCAGGGCGATCTCGTTTCCGGCCGCGGCTGCCTCGGCGACGGCCCGCGCCGAACGGTCCTCGCCGGCCGGCTGCCAGCCCTCGGCCAGTGCGCGCCGCGCGATCGCGGTGCCGCTGGCGATGCCCTCCAGACAACCCCGCGAACCGCACGGGCACGGCTCGCCGTCCAGATCGACCGTGATGTGTCCGAGGTGACCGGCGTTCCCGCTCGGCCCGGGCCGCACGGCTCCGTCCAGCACCAGACCGGCGCCGACGCCCGTCGACACCACCAGGCACAGTGCGTTTGCGGCGCCCCGCGCTGCTCCCCTCCAGTGCTCGGCGGCGGCCATCGCGACGCCGTCGCCTGCCAGGCGCACCGGCAGGCTGTTCGTGGCCACGGCGGCGTGTGCGGTGACCTCGGCGACGAGCGGGAAGCCGCGCCAGCCCGGGATGTTGACGGGGCTCACCGTGCCCTGCGCGAGATCCACCGGGCCTGCGCTGCCGATGCCCACTCCGGTGACGCCTGCCCACTGCGGTTCGCCGGCCAGCTCGTCCAGCACCTTGCGGACGACGGCGAACACCGCCCCGGCCGGCTCCTGGGCGGGGGTCGGCAGCTGGATCCTGTGGTGGATCCGTCCGTTGTCGTCGACCAGTGCCCCGGCGATCTTTGTGCCGCCGATGTCGAGGGCGGCGTAGAGGGAGGTGGGGGGCATGGGGGTGGCTCCTGGGGGGTGGGCGGGTGCGGTGGTGGTTAGCGTAGTGGGGGCCGCTGCGCGGGGCTTGGGGTTCTGTGGGCTTTCGGGTGGGTGGGTGACGCCGGGGGTGGCTCCGGGGGTGGCTCCGGGGGTGGCTCCGGGGGTGGCCGCTCCGGGGGCTGGATGATTTTCCGACTGCCGACTCTGTGGGTGGGGTGTTCTCTCCGTTGGCAGTCTGAAAATCACCCGTCACGCCCCTCTCCGCGGCCACCCCCTCCGCCACCCCCTCCCGCAGCGCGACCCTCTCGCCTTGGGAGGGATAGGGGTGGGGAGTGGTGGGGGTGGGTGCATCGGTGCGGGTTGAAGGGTGGGGATAGGGGTGGGGGCGGGGAATTGAGGCGGGGGGGCGGGGCGGTGGCGCGCGCGCCCGCAGGG
>NZ_JBFBDY010000343.1:0-6769 GCF_040683475.1 Kitasatospora sp. NPDC093558
CCGTGCCCGCGATCCTGCGGGGCTGACTGCAGCACCGAGGGCCCGTCGCAGTCGCTGCGGCGGGCCCTCGGCGTGTGTGCGCGGGGATCAGTGGTGGCCGTGGCCGCTGCTGATCTCCTCGTGCTCTTCGACGGTCGGCTTGGCGATCCGGCTGCCCTCGCCGTAGAACCCGCGCGAGAGCTTCGCCCGCGCGCGCGTGAACAGCCCGGCCCTGCGGGCCACGCCGTTCTCGTCCACCTCGGGCTCCAGCTCGACCGGCTCCGGCTGATCGTGCGAGGTGAGGGTGTACATCCGGCCCTGCGGCAGCGGCGCGTGCACCTCGATGAACTCGCCGTGCTGGAGCCGCTTGATGACGCCGGTCTCGCGGCCGTGCAGCACCTTCTCCTTGTCGCGGCGCTGGAGGCCCATGCACCACCGCTTGGTGATCACGAAGACGACCACCGGCAGCGCGAAGAAGCAGATCCGCACCGCGTAGGTGATCGCGTTGATCGACAGGTGGAAATGGGTCGCCAGCAGGTCGTTGCCGCCGCCGGCCAGCAGGATCAGGTAGAGGCTGATCCAGGCCGCGCCGAAGGCCGTGCGCACCGGCGCGTTGCGCGGCCGGTCGGCGATGTGGTGCTCGCCGCGGTCCCCGGTGACCCAGGCCTCCAGGAACGGGTAGCACCAGATGATCAGCAGGACGGTCGGGAAGACCATCAGCGGGATGAACACCCCGAGGTTCAGGGTGTGGCCGCCCCAGACGCTGATCTCCCAGCCCGGCATGACGCGGATCAGGCCCTCGGAGAAGCCCATGTACCAGTCCGGCTGGGCGTCCGTGGACACCTGGTCGGGCCGGTAGGGGCCGTACGCCCAGATCGGGTTGACGGTCGCGATCGCCGACATCATGGCGACGACGCCGAACACCAGGAAGAAGAACCCACCGGCCTTCGCGGTGTAGACCGGCAGCAGCGGCATGCCGACGACGTTGTCGTTGGTGCGGCCGGGCCCGGCGAAGTGCGTGTGCTTGTGGTAGAAGACCAGGATCAGGTGCGCCGCGAGCAGGCCCAGCATGACCCCGGGGATCAGCAGGATGTGCACGGTGAACAGGCGCGGGATGATGTCGTGCCCGGGGAACTGCCCGCCGAACATGAAGAACTGCAGGTACGTGCCGACGATCGGCACGGCCAGGACGGCACCCTCCATGAAGCGGATGCCGGTGCCGGAGAGCAGGTCGTCCGGCAGCGAGTAGCCCATGAACCCGTCGAACATGCCGAGGAACAGCAGCAGCGCGCCGAAGATCCAGTTGAGCTCGCGCGGCTTGCGGAACGCCCCGGTGAAGAAGACGCGCATCATGTGCGTCAGCATCGCGGCGATGAAGACGATGGCCGCCCAGTGGTGGATCTGGCGCATCAGCAGGCCGCCGCGGACCTCGAAGCTGATGTTGATCGTCGAGGCGTAGGCCTCCGACATCTGGATGCCCTTGAGCGGGACGTACGAGCCGTCGTAGATGACCTCGCCCATGCTCGGGTTGAAGAAGAGCGTCAGCCAGACGCCGGTCAGGATGATGATGATGAAGGTGTAGAGCGCGATCTCGCCCAGCATGAAGGACCAGTGGTCCGGGAAGATCTTGCGCAGGTTGGCCTTCGCCAGGGAGTAGATGCCGAGGCGGCCGTCGGCCCAGTCGGCGAGGGCCTCGGCCTGGTTCGCGGGCTGGGCGCGCGTACTGGTGGTCACCGGTCCCGGCTGCGACTGCTGGTCGGTTCTCACGACGGGCTCCCCGGCGTCCTCGGCGTGCCGTGCTGGAGGCCCGTCGGCGAGAACGCCGGCCGGCGGAGTGATGTGATCATGGGACCTCTCGATACGGGACCGCCGGGGAGATCCGGCCCGCGGTGCAGGTGACCGCTGGTCCCGTTGCTCAGGGTGATGGATCGCTTACTCTGTCATGCTGTCGGCAGGGGGCCGACTGTGCACGTCCATCGGCCCGTCCGGCGGCTCGTGTCGGGCCGGACGGGGGTCCCCGGGCCTCCGATCGGCCGTCCGGGAGGCGCGCGGTGCTGCGGTCGGGTGCCGCCGAACCGTTTCGGCGCGTGCCGCGCCCCGGGGTCGTGCGGGCCCCGGCCTACGCTGCGCCAATGGTGGATCACCGTGAACTCCTCGCTGACGTGACCGCGACCCTCTCCCGCGCCGGACTCGACACCGCCGGCCCGTCCCCACTGTGGATCGGCCCCGGCCCGGAGGGGGTGGTGGTCGGCTGGCCGCCGGGCGGCGAACCGTCCGAAGGGGTGCGCACCGCCGTCCTCGGCGCGGCGGCGGTCGCGCTGCGGGAGGCCGGCCACGAGGTCGCGGAGGCGGACGGCGGCGACCTGCACGTGGCGCCCGTCCCCGAGCCCGCGGGCGTCCCGGCCGAGCCGGAGGCCGTCCCCGAGCAGTGGTGGGGCTGAGCCCGGCCCCCCGACGGCCGGAAGGCGGCGCGCCGGAAGCCTGGTCGAATAGCGAGACGGAAGGGTGGTTTCATACCGAACCCTTACCTTGACGGCGGGTTCAGTGGCTCCCTGCACCTCTAAGGTTTGCCTAAGCTAAGCCGAGGCGCCCTGGACCGACCAGTCCGGGGCGTTCGGCTGTGCCGTCCCCCCGTCGACGCGGTGGGACTCCCGAGGACAGGTACGACCCGGGGTGACCGGGGGAGGAGCCCGCTGCATGTGGGATGAAGCGTTTCCCAGCTTTCTGATCGGGCTGCGAGAGGGCCTGGAAGCCGGCCTGATCGTGTCGATCCTGGTCGCCACCCTGGTCCGGTTCGACCGCAAGGGCCGGCTGCCCCAGGTGTGGACCGGCGTCGCGGCGGCCATCGCCGTCAGCCTCAGCTTCGGCGCGGTGCTCACCTTCACCGCCGCGAACCTGTCCGGCCACGCCCAGGAGGCGTTCGGCGGCGTCCTGAGCCTGATCGCGGTCGGCTTCGTCACCGCGATGGTCTTCTGGATGCGCCGCTCCGCGCGCAGTCTCTCGGCCGAGATCAGGTCGAAGGTCGAGGCCTCGCTCGCGCTGGGCGCCGGCGCGCTCGTGCTCACCAGCTTCCTCGCCGTCGCCCGCGAGGGCCTGGAGACCTCCCTCTTCCTGTGGACCAACGTCCGCACCGCCGGCGAGTCCACCGGCCCGCTGATCGGCGCGGCCGTCGGCCTGGTGCTCGCCGCGGTCCTGTGCTGGGGCCTGTACCGGCGCGCGCTCAAGATGAACCTCACCCGGTTCTTCACCGTCACCGGCGCCGGCCTGATCGTGATCGCCGCCGGCGTGCTCGGCTACGGGCTGCGCGACCTCCAGGAGTCCGGGCTGGTCGGCGGTGCCACGTCGTACGCGTTCGACCTGAGCGGGCACCTGGACGCGCAGTCCTGGTACGCCACGCTGATCCAGGGCACGCTCAACCTGACCGTCACCATGACGGTCCTCCAGGTCGTCGCCTACGTCGCCTACCTGTGCACCGTCATGACGCTGTTCCTGCAGGGCGTGCGCGCCGGCCAGGCCGCGCCCGTCGCCGAGAAGTCGGCGGAGAAGGCCGAGGAGAAGGGCGAGGAGAAGGCCGAGCCGCAGGCGCAGGCGCCCGCGCCGGCCGCCTCCGGTCGTCCGCGCTGGGTGCTCCCGGCCGCGCTGGTCGCCGTCCCGGCCGTCGTCGCCGGAGCCGTCATCGCCGTCAGCGACGGCAAGAAGGACAGCACCGCCACCGTCGCCGTCTCCGAGCAGGAGTGCGGCAAGGGCTTCAGCACCCCGGAGCCCGGCCAGCAGGTCTTCCAGATGCACAACACCGGCGACAAGGTCGCCGAGGTGTACCTGGTCAACCCGGGCAGCGGCGCCGTCTACGGCGAGGTCGAGGGCCTCGCGCCCGGCACCACCCGCGCCCTGACCGCCACCATCGGCACCGGCGACTACGCCTGGCGCTGCGTGCCCACCGGCGGCAAGTCCGTCACCTCCGCCTCCGTGCACGTCACCGGCGGCGCCGAGGTCAAGGCCATCAAGCCGGTCGCCGACGACGACCTCAAGGGCCCGCTCGACAGCTACAAGGACTACGTCAACAAGGGCCTCGCGACCCTCATGACGCAGTCCCAGAAGCTCCAGGCCGACATCCACGGCGGCGACCTCGCCGCCGCCAAGGCCGACTGGCTCACCGCGCACCTGCAGTACGCCTCGCTCGGCGCCGCCTACGGCACCTTCGCCGACCTCGACGGCAAGATCGACGGCCGCGCCGACGGCCTCGCCGACAAGACCGCGGACGCCGGCTTCACCGGCTTCCTGCGCCTGGAGTACGGCCTGTGGCACGGCCAGTCCGCCGCGGACCTGACGCCCGCCGCCGACGGCCTCGCCCGGGACGTCGCCACCCTCGTGCACGACTTCCCCACCCAGGACTTCGACCCGGCCGACCTGCCGCTGCGCGCCCACGAGATTCTGGAGAACACCCTCCAGTTCGAGCTGACCGGCGACACCGACATGGGCAGCGGCACCAGCCTGGCCACCGCCCAGGCCAACCTGGCCGGCACCCAGGAGCTGCTGACGCTCCTCCAGCCGCTGCTCGACGAGCGCGACCCGCAGGTCCTCGTCCGCGTCGACGCCGGGATGAAGCGCGTCGGCGACCTCGTCGCCGCCGCCCGCACCGCCGACGGCTGGACCCCGCTGGACAAGCTGCCCGCCGACGCCCGCCGCCAGCTCAACGGCGCCACCGGCCAGCTGCTCGAAGACCTGTCCCCCATCCCCGCCATGCTCGAGATCCGGAAGGCCGCCTGATGACCGACCACACCGCAGCCACCGGCTCCTGCCCGTTCCCGCACACCGCCGCCGTCGATGCGGCCGAGCAGGGCGGCTGCCCGGCCGGCCCGGCCCGCCGCAGCTTCGTGCGGGCGGCGCTCGGCGCGGGCGCGGGGGCCGCCGTCCTGGCCGGCACCGGCGCCGCGTTCACGCTCTCCGCCGAGCCGGCCGCCGCGGGGGACAGCCACCAGGCCGCCAACGGCGTCGTGCCCTTCCACGGCGCGCACCAGGCCGGCGTCACCACCCCGGCGCCCGGCTACGCGGCCTTCGTCTCCTGCCAGGTGATCGCCCAGGACCGCAAGGCCCTGGAGGACCTGTTCAAGACCCTGACCGAGCGGATCCGCTTCCTCACCGCCGGCGGCACCCCGCCGGACCTCGGCGTCGGCGCGCCGCCCTCCGACAGCGGCCTCCTCGGGCCCGTCGTGACCACCGACAACCTCACCGTGACGGTCGGCGTCGGCGCCTCGCTCTTCGACGACCGCTACGGCCTCGCCAAGGCCAAGCCCGTCAAGCTCGCGCCGATGAAGACGTTTCCCAACGACAACCTGCAGGCCGCCGAGCTCCACGGCGACCTCTCGCTGCAGATCTGCGCCGACCGCCAGGACACCGTCCTGCACGCCCTGCGCGACATCACCCGGCACACCCGCGGCGCGCTGCAGATCCTCTGGCGGATCGACGGCTTCCAGAACCAGTCCCGGCCCGACGGCGCCCAGCGCAACCTGCTCGGCTTCAAGGACGGCATCGTCAACCCGGACACCGGCTCCGCCCGCGAGATGGACCGGCTGGTGTGGGTCACCGACGGCATGGGCGAGCCCGCGTGGGCGACCGGCGGCAGCTACCAGGTCATACGGATCATCCGGATGCTGATCGAGTTCTGGGACCGCGTCACCCTCACCGAGCAGGAGAAGATGTTCGGCCGCCGCCGTGACACCGGCGCCCCGCTCGACGGTCACCAGGAGAACGACGCCCCGGACTACGCCAAGGACCCGGGCGGCAAGGCGATCCCGCTCAACGCGCACATCCGCCTCGCCAACCCGCGCACCTCGGACACCGACAACTCGCGCATCCTGCGCCGCGGTTTCAACTACGACCGCGGCATCGACAAGGCCGGCAACCTCGACATGGGCCTCGTCTTCTGCTGCTACCAGCAGGACGTGGTGCGGCAGTTCGAGGCCACCCAGACCCGGCTCATCGGCGAGCCGCTCGTCGACTACATCTCGCCGACCGGCGGCGGGTACTTCTTCGTCCTGCCGGGCGTGAAGGACACCGCCGACTGGCTCGGGCGGGGGCTGTTCGCCGCCGCGTGACGGGTTCTTCGTGGGACGGCCCCGGGTACTTCTCGTGCCGGGGGCCGTCCGCGTTCACGGCGGCCGGTCAGTCGCCGAGGGTGAAGCCGATGACGGCGCCGCCGCCGTCGCGGTTGACGGCGAACGCGGTCCCGCCGTGCGAGGTCGCGACCTCGTGGACGATGGCCAGGCCGAGCCCCGAACCGGGCAGGCTCCGGGCGGCGGTGGCCCGGTAGAAGCGGTCGAAGACGCGCTCCAGGTCGGCCGGGTCGATGCCGGGACCGCGGTCGCGCACCTCGACCCGGGGGCCGCGCACGACGACGTCGATCGGGGCGGCCCCGGCCGGGTCGAACTTGGCCGCGTTGTCGAGCAGGTTGCCCACCGCGCGGGCCAGCGCGTCCGGGCGGGCGGTGACCACGGTGGCGTCGGCGTCGACGGTGATCTCGCGGCCGGTCCGCCGCCGGGCCTGGGCGGCGGCCTCGCGGACCACGTCGGCCAGTACCACGTCGACCGGGTCCTCGTCCGCCTTCTGCTCGGCGGCGAGCGCCACCAGCTCGTCCACCAGCAGGGTCAGCTCCTTGGCCTCCTCGGCCAGGTCGTCCAGCAGCGCGGTGCGCTCGGCCGGCGGCAGACGGTCCAGGCTCGGGAGCACCGCGAGGTTGGCGGCGTTCAGGTAGCGCGCGGTCACGGTGTCGCGGTAGACGGCGTCGGCCCGC
>NZ_JBFBDY010000344.1:0-6763 GCF_040683475.1 Kitasatospora sp. NPDC093558
GAAGCACACCCCGCTCCGTACGGCCCCGAGGGCGGCCAGGACGGCCTCGTCCGCCACATCACCGCCCTCGCCGGGGCGACGCCGCTCGACCTGATCCTCTACCAGCGCGACCGGACGGCGTACGAGCCCGGCACCGTCGCCCGCCTGGCCGCCCTGCCGAACGTCATCGGCTTCAAGGACGGCCTCGGCGACCTCGACCGGATGCTGCGCACCGTCAGCGCCACCCGCGCCGCCGGGCACCAGGACTTCCTGTTCTTCAACGGCATGCCGACCGCCGAGACGACCCAGCTCGCCTACCGGGCCATCGGCGTGCCGCTCTACTCCTCCGCCGTCTTCTGCTTCGCCCCGGACGTCGCCCTCGCCTTCCACCGCGCGTTCGCCGAGGACGACCGGGCCACACTGACGACGCTCACCGAGCTCTTCCTGCGCCCGTACGTCGAGTTGCGCAACCTCCGGCCCGGGTACGCCGTGTCCCTGGTCAAGGCGGCGACGCGGGCGGTGGGGCACCCGGTCGGGGGCGTGCGCGCGCCCCTGACGGAGCCGGATCCGGCGCACGTGCAGGCGCTGCTGGAGCTCGTGGACCGCACGCGGGAGGCGCTGGCGTGACGCCGGCCTTCGGCGCCTACCTCTATCCCTGGGACGCGGACGGCGACCCGGCCTGCGGCGAGCGCCTCACCCGGCTCGGCATCCGCCGGGCCGCCGTCGCCGCCGCGTACCACAGCGTGCGCGCGCTGACGCCCCGCCACCCGCGCCACAAAGTCGTCACCGCCGAACACGCCGCCGTCTACTACCGGCCCGACCAGGACCGCTGGTCCGGCCCCGGGCGTCTGCGGCCCGAGGAGGCGCCGTGGTCGCCGCGCTCCTTCGGCCGGGCCACGGAGTCGCTGACCGGGGCCGGGGTGGAGGTGTACGCCTGGACGGTCCTCGCGCACGGGCAGCGCCTCGGCACCCGCCACCCCGAGGCCGCCGTCCTCAACGCCTACGGCGACCGGTACCCGTGGGCCCTGTGCGTCTCATCCCCTGCGGTGCGCCTCTACTGCGCCACGCTGGCCGCCGAGGTCGCGGCCCAACCAGGCCTGAGCGGGCTGGAGTTGGAGTCCTGCGGCTGGTACGGCTTCGACCACCTGCACGCACACGACAAGGTCGCCGGGGTGGCCCTGCCCCCGTCGGCGCGGCTGCTGTTCTCGCTCTGCTTCTGCCCGCACTGCCGGGACGGCTACCGGGCGGAGGGCGCCGAGCCGTGGGCGCTGCGGGCGAAGGTGCGGGACGCGCTCGACCCGGTCTTCGCCGGCACCGCCCAGGACGCGGCACTCGACCCCGAGTCGGCGGCGGCCGTGGCCCGAATGCGGGTGGGCGCGGCGGCCGAGCTCCGGGCGGGCGTCCTCGCAGCCGTGGCGGCCGAGCGCGCGGACCTCCCCGTCCTCCTGCACGCCCAGCCCGACCCACTCGGCTTCGGCCCCTCCCCCGGCCTGGCCCCTCGCGACACCGACACCGACACCGCCGCGCCCGTCCTGCTCGCCCCCACCCGCTCGCCGGCCGCCCTGGAAGCCGTCGGCGCCTACGCGGCCCCCGGCCGACGGGTGGCGGCCACCGTGGGCGCCGTCGCCGGCCTCGGCGGCGACGCTGCCGACCTGCCCGCCTGGTGCGCCGACCTGACCGCGGCCGGCGCGACCGAGCTGCGCTTCTACCACCTCGGCCTGGCCTCCAGCCAGGACCTCACCGCCGTCCGGGCAGCCGTCGAGAAGGTGACGTCGAGCCCGCGGTAACGCCTGCGGCAGGCCGGCCGGCAGCGCCTACTCACGTCCCGACTTCATGTCAGGACTTCAGGTGTCGGTCGTAGAACCTCCCCCCGTCCTCCAGCTCGAACCACGGGGTACCGACGTGCCCGCCCAGATTGGCGTGCATCGTCTTCTCCCTGCTGCCGAAGGCGTCGAACAGGTCCAGGGCCCGCTGCCGGGGGTTCCCTTCGTCGTCCCACTGCAGCAGGAACAGCAGCGGAATGGTGACCTGCCGGGCCTCCTCGCGCTGGGCGCGGGGGACGTAACCGCCGGCGAAGAACCCGGCGGCCGCGATGCGCGGTTCGGCTACCGCCAGCCGGATGCCGAGGGCGGTCCACCCCGAGTACCCGACCGGGCCGCCGATCTCGGGCAAGGAGAGGAGGGCGCCCAGGGCGGTCCGCCATTCCGGGAGCGCGTTCTCGACCAGCGGCCCGACGAGGGACTCGAAGATCTCGTCGACCGGCTCACCGGCCTGCATCGCCCGGCGCAGCTCGGCACGGGCCTGGTCGGCGGAGGCGGAACCGGGCCGGTCACCACACCCGGGGGCATCGATGGTGGCCACCGCGTAACCCTGCGCGGCGCTGTACCGAGCCCGGCCCACCAGCCGGGGATCCCGCCTGGGCAGGCCGTTGTTGTGGGCCATGAGGATCAGCGGAGCCGGCGCGGATCCGGGCGTCCAGAGGGTGCCGGGGATCTCCCCGAGGGCGAATTCGCGCTCGAGGACGCCGTCGTCGTGGTGCTGTTCGGAAATGAAGTGCACGGTCGTGCCTTTCGGGAGAGCTCGTGAACGGCGCTCCCGGACGACCTATCGCCCGACCGTGACCACGGAGGAGAGCACCCATATCGATACTGCGTTCACGGGTACCACCTCCTCGTTCTCTCGCACGGCCTCCGGAAACGTAGCAGTGACCACCCTGCTCCGCCAAACGAATATTTCGGGACGGTCTCAGAGGGCGGTATGTGACGTGATGTCGCATCCGTCGTCACCGGATCGCTTCGGCCCCGCCCGGACCGAGGAATCCCTGACCGTCCACGTTGTTACGCTGCCGCGGTGATTCTTCCGACCATCGAAGAAGTACGCGCGCTGCACGAGCGGCACGCGCCGACGCGCGAGGCGCTGGATCTGGTACTCACCCACTGCGAGATCGTCTCCGACATCGCCGAGCAGCTGCTGGCCCGTGCCGCCCTCCCGCTCGACGCCGACCTGGTGCGGGTCGGCGCGCTGCTCCACGACATCGGGGTCTACCGCCTCTACGACCGGGCCGGCCGGCTCGATCACCGCAGCTACATCCGCCACGGGGTACTCGGCCACGAGATCCTGCGCGAGGAGGGCTACTCGGAGCGCCTGCGCCGGTTCTGCAGCTGCCACACCGGCGTCGGCCTCAGCCGGCACGACATCCGCGAACAGGGGCTGGACATACCCGAGGCCGACTACCTCGCCGAGACCGCCGAAGAGCAACTCGTGATGTACGCGGACAAGTTCCACAGCAAGACCACGCCCCCGACCTTCCTCACCGCCGACTCCTACGCCACCTACGTGGTGCGGTTCGGCCCGGCCAAGGTCGAGGCCTTCGCCCTGCTGCGCGCCCGGTTCGGCGAACCCGACCTGACGCCCGTGCGGGATCGGTACAGCCACCCGCGGGCCTGAGAGGACGGTAAGCGAGCCGACGCCCCGGCTGGGGCAGGCGGTCAGGTCGCGGGTTCGCGGGGCGACTATGGCCGTGGCCGGGTGAACAACCCCTGCTCGCTCTCGGCCAGGATCCCGCGCTCGACGAACCGCTTGAGCTTCAGGCGGACGTTGTTGACGTAGCCGGCCTCGGACTCGTCATCGGCCGCTGCCTGCCGCCTGAAACGTCGGTGCGTACCTTCGGGTGAGTGGCGTGGGATCCGGCGGGGGCTCACCCCCGCCGTATCGCTGCCAGGCGGCGGTCGCCAGCACTTGGTGACGGAAGGAGGGGACGTGGGCCATGTTGTCGTCGCAGGTCAGCCACTTTCCCCCAGCCCAGAGGTCAACCCGGCACAGCGGGCCTGACTCGCCGACTTCTGCGGCGAACCTGGGTCTGTCTCCCAGAACCACGTTCATGCGGATGACCGCTGGTGGTCGTGCCGCTGAGCCCAGGCCTCGCGCGTGATCGCGTACTCGACGTCGCCGTGCTCAGCCCCCTCGATGTATTCCGGCCACTCCTCGAAGAAGGTGCGGATCAAGGACAACCCTGCCTTCTCCATGACGCGCCGGGAGGCGGCGTTGACCGTCATCGTGGTGGCCACGATCAGGTCCACGTCCAGCTCGGCGAACGCGTGGTGCACCAGTGCCCGCGCGCCCTCGGTGGCATAGCCCAGGCCCCAGACGGAGGGGAGCATGCGGTAGCCCAGCTCCGTTCCGCCGTTCAGGCCGACGCTGGCCGCGGGGCGCAGCGAGAGCCACCCGAGGAACTTCCCGGACGACTTCTCCGCCGCGACGAAGCAGCCCTGCCCGCTCGGAAGCTCGTCGTACTCGCGCAGGATGCGCGGGAGCTGCTGCTGCACGACGACGGCCCGGGGCACGGGACGGCCGTCGTCGATGTGCCGCATGACGTCGGGGTGACCGTGCAAAGCGGCCAAGTCGTCCACGTCTGCCTCGGTGAAGCGGCGAAGCGTCATGCGCCCGGTTTCCAAGTAGGTGTCCACGAGGGCGATTCGAGCAGGGCGCCCGGCGCGCGGCAACTGCTTTCCCCCGCGCCGTCACCTGACCAGGCTTCCGGCCCCACGGTTGACTTTGGTCCGCAGCTTGACCGTGGAGAACGTGGACTCGATGGGGTTCGTGGTCCGCAGGTGGATCCAGTGATCGGCCTCGTGCCATGAATGCTCTTGCCTGCCTTGGATATTGGCACTGGGTCAGTTGATCGGGACCGGGACACCACGCAGGAGGAGCGGCAGGCCGTCGCCGTGTTCCCAAGCGTCCCAGGCGTCGTGGACGCGGCGGCTCTGGTCGGGCGGCATGACGTCGCGGAGCGTGGCGCGGGGGACCCAGTGCAGGGCCTGGATGTTCTCCGGCGGTTGGTACAGGTTCACGGCCTTCACCTGGCGGGGGGACAGTACGCCGCCCGCGTAGACGAAGTTGATCCCCTCCGGGTAGTTGTCGCGGGAGACGTAGTCGACAGTGAGGATCGTGCGCAGCGGGAGGGCGAGGCCGGTTTCGGACTCCAGGTGGCGGCGGGCGGCGAGGTGGGGCAGCTCGTCCGCCTCGGCGCTGCCGCCGGGGAGGGTGTAGCCGTCGCGGTAGACGGGGTCGACGAGGAGGACGCAGAGTTCGCCTCCCAGGTCGGGGTTCTCGTGGAGGACGAGCGCTTGCTGCCCGAGGCGGCGGGCGGGCGGCTTCCGCATGAGGTGGTCGTTCAACTGCGCTCCTGGGGTGAGGGTTTGAATGGGGGAGACGGATCGCCGGTAGTGCTCAACGGCAGCAAATCCCCCGGCAGCCAGGGAACTTACGTGGAGCCCGGCGAGGAGGAACCCGCCCGGATTCACGCCGGCTCGTCGTTGAGCAGACGCCGCCACGAGCGCACGCCCGCGCCGGGCGCGATCTGCCGGGGGCTGAGGACGCTGACCTGATCGGCCCGCGTGGTCCATTCCACGCCGCCGCCGATGGGACGGAGGTACATGACGCCGGCGCACTGCTCCATGAAGACGCCCTCACGGGGACGGCCGTCGTCGAGATGACCACGATCGATCACCACCTCGTGGAGGAGGGGGACTTCGGACAGAACTGATCTCTGGTCTTCGAACATGGGGGACTCCGCAGTCGCACAGCGCTATCGGCGCATCACCTGGTGTAGCCATGGTGGCGCGGTTGCCCCTACGATCGGAAGGGTTTCAACTCTCTAGTTGCCTCGACCTCAAAGGTGAATGATCTTGGCTCGTCGCGCACTTGATCCAACATCATCTCCACTAGCCGCGCTGGCAGTTCAAATCTGCAGGTCACGGCAGGCGAGGGGACTCACACAAATTGCGCTTGGCAAGCGCGTTGGTACTCCAACGTCTACATCTCGAACGTCGAGGGAGCCAAACAAGCTCCGTCTTTAAAATTCGTAGCCCGCTGCGAGGCCGAGCTGGGGACCGACGGCTCACTAGAGCTCCTGTGGTGGAGCTGGAAGAACGGATCATTGATCCCCGGCTTCTCGGAGTACGCAGCCAAGGAGCGAGAGGCCCTGGCCATCAGGCTCTTCGAGGTGGACATGGTGCCGGGCATACTCCAGTACTCGGACTACAGCGCCGCCTACGAGTCAGCTCCGGTTCGACGCGGCGAAGCAACGCAGGAGCAGGCCGACGAACGCCTACGACTCCTGTCTGTACGTCAACGAATCCTGGACCGATCGACTGCCCACGTCGTTCTCGACGAGTCGGCCATCCGACGTCCGATCGGCGGACCAGTCGTCATGGCACGCCAACTACAGCACTTGGAGCACCTGGCAACACGGCCCAACATCGTTGTCCAGGTCGCGCCCTACGCGCTCGCCGAGGAGCGTCCGTTCTCGCATTCGGTAACGCTTCTAACCCTGCCGAACCGCACGATGGTGGGGTACACCGAGACGCTGCAACGAGGGTTCCTGGAGCAGGACACCGGGGTCGTATCCAGGTGGGCTGGACAGTACGATCGTCTGCAGGTGAATGCCCTCAATCAGCCGGACAGCCTGGCCATAATCAGGGAAGCACGGAAGGACTATGAGCGTCATGCAAGACGACCTGACCGACGCCGCATGGCGGAAGAGCACCTATAGCAACGGGCAGGGCGGCTGCATCGAGGTGGACGACGCACACCCCGGAAGGGTCCGCGACTCCAAGGACCCCCACGGCCCCGCCCTCGTCTTCCCCCCCGACACCTGGCGATCGTTCGTCACCGCCGTCCAGGCCGGCGAGTTCGGCGACGTCTGAGACTCCCCGATCCCGACGGATCCGGCAGCCTCGACCAGGCCGGCGAAGCTGTGATCACGGCGTGGGGGGGGGGTAAA
>NZ_JBFBDY010000345.1:0-6759 GCF_040683475.1 Kitasatospora sp. NPDC093558
GCACCAGGTGCGCGCACGGCTGGTAGGCGTTCTCGTACCCGAGGTAGCCCGTGCCGAGGCTGATCGCGCAGCCGACGGTGAGACCGAGTCCGAGGCCGCCCTCGTCCTCGGGCCGCTCGACCGCGTCGAGGCCGAGGTCCGCCAGGGTCTTCGCGAGCGCGTCGCGCCGCTCCGGCGAGTCCGCGAACAGGGGCGCCACCTTGACGCCGGCGCCCACGGGTTCGAGGACCTCCAGGACGGTGTCGACCAGTTCACCGCCGAAGCGGTGCAGGATCGCCAGACAGCGCCGGGAGCACTCCTCCTTGAGGTCCGCCGAGATGGTGGAGAGCATCATCTCCGACGTGCCGGCGGACAGGGTGAGCCCGGGCGACTCGGTCAGCCCCGAGAACAGCTCCTCGTGGACCAGGTCGTCGACGCCGGCCGCCCGGCCCAGCGTGCTCCAGCGGCGGAGCACCTCGTGCCCGACCTGCTGGCAGGTCTCGCTGGTGTACAGCTTGGCGACGGCGGTGTCGATCGCCTTGACGTCGGCCCGCAGGAAGACCTCGGTGGCCGCCCGGGCCAGGGTCGTGGCGCACTCCACCTGGCCTTCGAGCCGGTCGAGGCGTTCCAGCGTCCGGGGCCGCGCGGTCGTCCCGCGCAGCGCCCGCAGCCAGCGCGCCGCCCGGACGACGTGGTCGATGCCGGTGCGCTCGATCGCCAGCGCGCCGTCCAGCAGGGCCCAGCCGCGGCCCTCCTCGCCCACCCGGCGCCAGCTCTCGACCTCGACGTCCTGGAGGCGTACCCGGCACATCTTCTCGCGCTGCACCGTCTCGACGAGCTCGACGCTCACGCCGTCGGCCGCCAGGTCGATGACGAAGAGCGAGATGCCGTCGTACTTGTGCCCGCCCTGCCCGGTGCGCGCGGCCACCAGGGCCGAGCCCGCGAGGTCGCTGTAGATGCTGAACACCTTGACGCCGTTGAGGACGTAGCGCTCGCCGCGCCGCTCCGCCTTCGTGCGCAGCGCGGCGAGGTCGCTGCCGGCCCGCGGTTCGCTGTAGAGGACGGTCGAGAACTCCTCGCCCCGGCTGATGCGCGGGAGGAGTTCGGCCTTCAAGCGGTCAGAGCCGGACTTGAGGACGAAGTTCCCGACGATCTGCACGGTGAGGGCGTAGACGAGGTCCGGCAGGCCGGTCGCGCAGAAGCCCTCGAACAGCTCGATGGCGAGCCGCGTCGGGTGTCCGCCACCGCCGAACTCGCCCGGCCAGTCGGGTGTGAGCAGTCCGCGCCGGCCGAGCTCGCCGTACGCCTCGGTGATCGCGGCCGCGTCCATCCGCCGTGAGCGGACGACGAGTTCGCGCCAGTGCGGGGTGTCCACGAGCTTCGCCAGCGACGCGTGCAGATCGTTGTCGGCGGGTTCGTCGGCGGGCTCGGCCAGTACGGGCGCGGGCAGTGCGCGCGCGGCCAGTGCGGGCTCAGGCAGTGCGGGCTCGGGCACGGCGGAGGCGGGGGTCACGGTGGCGCGGTCCTCCCTGATGATCCGTTCGATCGAGGCGACGTTGCCGGCGTCCCCGAGCAGCGTGTAGTGGTCGCCGGGCAGGTCGTGGACGTGCACGCCGCCCGTGGTAGCCGCGCGCCAGTCGGACTTGAGCGACTCCACGGCGCGCACCGAGACGACGTCGAGGTCGCCCGGGGTCGGCCGCCACTCGCCGACGAGCCGGCGGTTGTGCGCGAAGATCTCAAGCCGCTCGGTGAGCGTCTCCGGTTCCAGGTCCAGCAGCGCGGCGGCGTCCTCGGGCGTGTCCGCCGTGACCTCGGCGTCGCGCCCGCTGACCCGCAGCACGTCCTGGAGGAAGCCCCGCACCGCCTCGGCGGGCGACCACTTCGCGACCTCCCCGACGGCCCAGGTCGAGTCGAGGAGCACGAGCTCCGGACGCTCCCCACGGGCTTCGAGCAGGCAGGCGATCTCCCAGGCGAGGGCGCCGCCGAACGACCACCCGCAGATCACGTCGATCTTCGGGGCCCGCTCGCCGAAGCCGTCGATGTACCGCCGGGCGAGCTCCTGGACGGACCCGGCCGGCCCGCCGTCGGCGAGCGTTGCGGACGACGCCTCCAGGCCGAGGCACCGGTGGTCGGCGAGCCTGCGGACGAGCGGCTGGTAGGCCAGCAGACTGCCGCCCACCGGGTGGACGAACAGCATGACCGGGCCGGGCCGCGCCGGACGGTTCAGTTCGATGAGGTTGGTCGTGCCCGCCGTCGCCGCTCTCGTCCGGAGAAGGGCGTTCAGGCGGTCCCCTTCACGTTGCATCACGCGTTCCCTGCCGTTGCGGTCCATGTCCGGGCGCTCACTCGGCGAGGAGTCGGGAGACGTCCTCTTCGGTCATCTGCTCGATGACCTGCTGGAGCTCCTCGGGGGACAGGCTCGCCAGCCGGGCGCGCTCGACCTCCAGGGCCAGGCTCTGCACGCTGGAGTCCGCGAAGAAGGCGGCCAGCGAGACGTCGGTCGCGAAGATCTTCTTGATCTTGGAGATCAGCTGCGCGGCCTGCAGGCTCGTCCCGCCCAGGTCGAAGAAGCTGACGTTCTTCGCGAAGTCCGTGCGGCCGAGGATCGGGCCGAACGCCTGGGTCATCATCTTGCGCTCGACGTCGGTGAGTTCGTCGGCCGTCTCGGCCTCGACGGTGGCCCCGGCGGCGGGCAGCGCCCGCTCGTCGATCTTGCCGCTCCCGTTGATCGGGAGCTCGTCCAGCAGCACGAACGTGCTCGGCACCATCGTGGACACGAGGTGCTTGCGGCAGTGGTCGCGCAGCGCCGTCTCGGTGACGTCACCGGATCCGCCGGTCGCGCAGTACGCGACGACCCGCTTGGTGTCCTGATCCTGCTGGACCCGCACGAAGACGTTGCGCACGCCGCGGGCGGCGCGGATGGCGCTCTCGATCTCGCCGATCTCGATCCGCACGCCGTTGATCTTGACCTGCTTGTCGGCCCGCCCGACGTACACCAGGCGGCCGTCGCCGTTGTGCCGCGCCAGGTCGCCGGTCAGGTAGACGCGCGCGGCGGGGTCGCCGACCGGGTCGGGGATGAACCGCTGCCGGTTGTCCTCGTCCCTGTTCCAGTAACCGGACGCCAACCCGACGCCGCCGATGGCCAGTTGGCCGATCACGCCCTGGGGCACCGGCACGTTCCCGGCGTCCAGCACGTACGCGACGTGGTTGTCCATCGGAGCGCCGATGGGCAGCGCCGCGGGCGCCGACGGATCCTTCAGCTCCTCGACGATGCTGGTGACGGTGCACTCGGTCACGCCGTACCCGTTGAAGATGCGGCGGCCCGCGCCCCAGGCCCGCACGAGCTCGTGCGAGAAGGCCTCGCCGCCGACGAAGACGATGCGCAGGTCGCGCAGCGGCGCCGGGTCGAGCAGCTTCATGACCGACGGCGGGAGGTCCGTCACCGTGATGCGGTGCTCCTCCAGGAACCGCTGCACGCCCGACATGTCGAGACGCAGCGCGGCCGGCACGAAGTGCAGCGACGCGCCCGTCAGCAGCGCACCGAACATCTCGAAGACGGAGACGTCGAAGCCGCACGACGCGTAACCGAGGAAGCGGTCCTCGGGGGTCAGCTCGAACAGCGTCCGGACGTTCCGGATGAACCCCAGGATGTTGTCGTGGGTGACGAGCACGCCCTTCGGCGTCCCCGTGCTGCCCGAGGTGTGCATCAGGTACGCGGTGGCGTCGCCCCCCGCGACGGCTTCGGGAGCCGATGCGGCGCCCGTCGCGTCCGTCGCGTCGGTAGCGTCCGTCGTGTCGGTAGCGGCGGTCGCCTCCGGGAGGTCGGCCGGCAGCGGGAACTCCAGCCCGGGCGCGACGCCGACCGTCGTGGCGTCGCAAACCACGCGCTGCAGCGCGGCGTTGCCGATGATCGACTCGATGCGGCCCGGCGGGTTCATCGCGTCGATCGGCACGTAGACGGCGCCGAGCGCCATCAGCGCGAGGACGGTCGCCGCGAAGTCGGGGCCCGGTTCGAGCGCGACGCCCACCCGCTCGCCGGAGCCGACGCCGTGCGCCGCGAAGTGGGCGCGGAGCGCGTCCGTACGCCGCAGGAGCTCACCGTACGTCAGCTCCGCACCGGGGGTGGCGACCGCGAGGCGCTGCGCGTGCTCGTCCGCGACGGCACGGAAATGCGAGAAGACGTTGCCGGTCGGCGCGGGCGCCTCGACGCCCTTTCCGAGAATCGCCTGCACCGCGCGGGATTCCTCGTCGTGCTCCCACGACTGCTCGATGCTGACGTCCGGCAGGGATATCGCCCGGCGCAGGATTCCGACGAATACCTTCTGCATCGTGGCGATCGTCGCCGCGTCGAAGATATCGGTGTTGTACGCGGTGTGGACCTCCAGGTCCACACCCTTCTGCGTGACCGTCCAGGACTGGAAGAACTTCGCGTGCGTGGTGTCCGGCTCGGTTTCGACCGTGGTGATCCCGTCGAGCCGCAGCGGCTCCGCCCATTCGTTCATCGTCAGTGTGTACTGGAAAAGCGTGGAACGCGCGGATTCGCGTTTCGCGCCGGCCCCGGCGATGATCTCCTCCAGCGGGAGCTGGCCGTGCGCCTGGCCGTCGCGGAAACGGCGCTGCACGTCCGCGAGGGATTCCCGGAACGTCGCCCCCGGGTTTATCCGGCAGCGCAGCGGCAGCATGTTGATGAAGAAGCCGATCGTCCGCTCGCATTCGACTTCGGCGCGGTTGGCCGTCGGCATTCCGAAGATGACGTCGGCCGAGCCCGAATACCTGCTGTAGAGCGCGGCCATCGCCGTGGCGTAGACGGTGATGGGCGTGGTCGACAGCGACGAGGCGAGTTCGTTGACCTGCGCCGCCAGACCGGGCCAGGTGCTCACCTCGGCCGCGCCCGCGTCCGTCGCCTCGGGCGGGAGGGGGCGGTCACCGGGGATGTCCATCACGTCGACGCCGCGGAGCGTCTCGGACCAGTAGTCCACGCTCTCCTGCCAGGCCCCCGCGGCCATGCGCTTGCGCTGCCAGAGGCTGAAGTCGGCGAACTGGACGGCCGGCGGCTCGATCTTGGGCAGGGTGCCGGAGCGCCGGGCGTTGTACTCCTGCTCCAGTTCCTCGAAGAAGATCGAGGTCGACACGCCGTCGAAAACGATGTGGTGGACGACGAACCCGAAGTAGTGCAGACCGGCCCCGACGCCGACGAGCGAGGCCCGCCACAGCGGAAACTCCGTCAACTCCAGTGTCGTCTCGGCGAGCCCGGCCATGATCCGCTCGGCTTCGCCCTCGGTCTCCACGGAGATCCGCTCGACGGCGATCTCGGGGTTCTCGACGATGCCCTGAAAGTATTCGTCGTTCTCCACGAGCACGTACGTCCGCAGTGCCTCGTGCCGGGTGACGATGCTCCGGAATGCCTCGGTGAGGGCCTCGACATCGAGGTCGCCCTCCAACCGGAACAGGAAGGGGACATTGTAGGTCGACATGCCGGTCCGCAACCGGTCGACGAACCATAAGGTGTTCTGGGAATGGGAAAGAAGAATGTTGTTCCGGTCCTGGCGGGGACGCGGCCCCTCGGTGATCTTGGCGCGTGCGCGGGCCAGGATTCCGGCGAGCGACTGCTTCTTATCCAATGCGGTACTGTCGTGCGCTGAACTCACACAAAGCTCCCTTGATGTCACACGGCGATCAAAAGCAGCAGTTCTGCGGTCATTTCAGCAGTGCAGGCGCGGGGGTCGAACAACTCGAATGGGTGTTCCGACCCCGCAGCATCCTGCCCCACTTGACTCAAGGAGGTCAAGGTCAAACTGACCAGAGATCGCACTCTCGGGTCCACTTGAGTTCCATGGGGGCAAGGAGGGTTAGAACCCCTACTCGTTGGGGTACGAATGCCCGCCATCCACAGGCGATGACCTCGGCGAACCCGGTCCGCGCAACGCCTCCGCGGCGAGCGGACGACGGGGGGCGCCGACGGCAACGCGGTTACTCTGCATGACGCTTCGGTGACTCTGCATCATCCGGTCGCGCCTGCCCGGCAAGTGCCCCAACCGCTTATTCGGCGGCAACTCCCGCCCCCGGAAAGCGCCTTGGACGAAGAACGGCCTGAGCCGGACCGCGCCGGCCTGCGGCGGCATCGAGGGCAACTCCGGGGTCGGGATGGCCACTTCGGCCACTTCGGCCGCTTCCGCCACTACGGTCACTTCGGCTGGTTCGGTCGGTTCGATGTCCGGATGTGGGCGGTGTGGTGCGGCGGCGGGTGAGCATCCGAAGGAGTGCCAGCTGGACGACCGCTCCCACGGTGAGCCCGGCCCACACGCCGTTCACCCCGAGCGGCCCCGACAGGACTGCGGCGGAACCGAGTTGGGCGGCGAGGCCGAGCGCGACGGAGACCACCAGCGCCCGTCCCGCGCCCACCGCCTGGTGCACACCGCCGAGAGCGACGACGAGGGCGTACGGCAGTAGGTAGGGCGCGGTCATGCGCAGGAAGCCGGCGGACTGCGCGGTCACGGCCAGGTCATCTGTGAACAGCCCGCTCACCGGACCGGCGAGCAGCACGGCCGACACGGCCGCCCCCGCACCGAGGACCGCCGCGAACCGGCCCGTGGCGTGGGCGAGTTCGCGCAGCTCGGCTCCCCCGCCGGCACCGACGAGCCGGGCCGCCTCGATCGCGGCGGCCTGGCGCAGCGCGTAGAACGCCATCGTGACCACCAGCAGGACGCGGTAGCCGATCCCGTACCCGGCGACGGCCGACACGCCGAAGCCTGCGACGAGGGCGAGTTGGGCCGTCCCGAC
>NZ_JBFBDY010000346.1:0-6742 GCF_040683475.1 Kitasatospora sp. NPDC093558
GGCCGGCCTGCTGGACGCCTGGATGACCTCCGACGGCGGCATCGCCGTCGCAGGCCACGACACACTGCTGGACCCGGCGTCGGCCCTGTCGGCGCCGGGCCCCTCGCTGCTCGACGTCCTGGCTCCCGAACCCGACGGCCCGGTGCCGGCCGGTCAGGTACAGCGGCTCCTCGCCGGCATCGCCTACGGCCCCACCCTCCCCGCACTCCCGGAGGGCCACCCGGCCGCAGTGGCGGCCGACGGAAGCTGGCGGCTGGCCGCGGCGGTCGGCTCCTGGACCAAGGAGGAATCCAGCCACATCGGAGCCGCGGCCCGGGAACGCGCCAGGCAGCGGCGCATCGCCGACCTCACCGCCGAACTGGCCGAGGCCGACACGACCGTCCAGGGTTTCGAGGCGCAGCTGCGCACCCTCGCCGACCGCCGGACGCGCCTCGGTGCCGACCTGCGCTCCCGGCCGCACCACCGGGAGGTGGACCAGGCCAAGCGCGCCTGGGAGCGGTCCGAGTCCGAGGTAGGCGCTCGCGAGGACACCGTACGCGAGGCCGTCGAACGGCTCGCGCGGCAGGAGGACGCGGTCGCGACCGCGCTGCGCGCACTCGCCGTCGCGTCGGCCGAGCACGCCCTGCCGACCGAACGCGCCGCCCTGGACGCGACTGCCACGGCCGTCGACGGGCTGCGCGAACGGGCCGACGTCTGGCTCGACTCCCACCTCGCCTGGTGGGCCGCCCGGCACGCCTGGGACACCGCCCGCAGCCACGCCGAGGAGTCCCGGGGCGCGGCGGCCGAGAGCCTGACCGAAGCCGAGGCCGCCGAGGCCGCCGCCCGGGCGCTCCGGGCCACGCTCCAGGCCGCCGAGACCACCGTCGGCGAGGACTACCGCCAAGTGGCCGGCCGGATCAGCGACTTCCGCACGGAGCTCGACCGGACCCGCCGGGAGATCGAAGCCGCCACCCGGGCACTGATCGCTCTCGAAGGCCGGATCGGCTCGCTGAGCGCCACCATGGCCCAGGACGCGGCCCGACGCGACGACGCCGTGACGGCCCGTAACGAGGCCGCCCACGGCTTCCGCCGCCTCTGCGTCCTCGGATTCCCCGACGACGCGGGCCTCGGCCTCACCCTCACCTCCCTGGACGGCACGCGTGCCACCCTCGAAGCCGCGCGCGAGACCGCCGCCGCGTGGCCCAACCTGCCACACGGCGCCAGGAACCTCGGCGACTCCCTCAACCGCCTCTCCGAGGCCGTCCACCGTGCCCGCCAGAGCCTCAGCAGTCGTGCCGACCTCGAACTCGAAGCCGAGGAGGACATCCACGTCCTCACCGCCACCATCGACGGCATCCGCGTCGGAGCGACCGGCCTCCTCGCCATCCTCACCGGCGACCGCGACCGCAGCCAGGACGACATCACCGCCGCCGAACGCGGTCTCTTCGACCGGACCCTCACCGGTGACACCCGCCGCCACCTCGCCTCCCGCATCCGCCAGGCCGGGGAACTCGTCGAGCGGATGAACGGCCACCTCGAACGGGTCCGCACCGCCTCACGGGTGGCCGTCCGCCTGGTGTGGCAGATCCACCCCGACCTGCCCGCCGGCACCCGGGCGGCCCGCGAACTGCTGCTCAAGGACCCGGCCCGGATCACCGAAGCCGACCGCGAGGCCCTGCACGCCTTCTTCCGGGGCCGCATCGAGGAGGCCAAGTCCCGTAACACGGCGTCCACATGGGAGGAACAGCTCGCCGACGTCCTCGACTACACGGCCTGGCACCAGTTCGTCGTCAAGCTGGACCGCGCCAACGGCTCGGGGTGGCAACTGCTCACCAAGAAGCTCCACGGCGCGCTCTCGGGAGGGGAGAAGGCCATCGCCCTCCACCTTCCGCTATTCGCGGCCGTGGCCGCCCACTACGAGGCGGTGCCGCAGTCGCCGCGACTGATCCTGCTCGACGAGGTCTTCGTCGGTGTCGACACCGTCAACCGCGGGCAGGTCTTCGCCCTCCTCGCGGCGCTCGACCTCGACCTGGTGCTCACCTCCGACCACGAGTGGTGCACCTACCGTGAGCTCTCCGGCATCGCCGTCCACCAGCTGATCACCGGCGGTGACGGCGACGACGCCGTCACCAGCGCCCGCTTCACCTGGACGGGCACCGACCTGCTGCCCGACGAAGCCGACACGGACGAACCGGCATGACGGACCGCCACCCCCTCGACCTCCCCGAACTCCGGCCCCTCTGGTCGGCCGTCCACGACCGCCTCTCGACCGGCCGCCGCGTCAGCCGGGTGCGGTCCGGACCGCTCGACGACGCCGGCCGGGAGGCGCTCGCCGACCTCCTTGGACTCGACCGGCTCCCCGGTACCGAACCGACGATCTCCCTCGCCGGACTCGACGGTGCCGTGCTGGACGCCTGCGGCAGGCCCGTACGGGACGTAGTGACCGCGATCCTCGGCCCTATCCACGACCGGGCCGCCGAGCGCGAACGCAAGGCCGGCCAACGCGACGCCCTGTGGGAGTGGTTGGCCGGCCACGACGTGGTCACCGCCCAGCCCGCTCTCCTGGAATGGGCCGGCCAGCTGCGGACCAACGGCGTCGTCGACGGCTCACCCGACCGGACCCGGGCCCTGCTGACCGCCGCGCTGACCGTCCTCGCCGCACTCCCCGCCGACGGCGAGCCACTACCGGTCCTCGCCGCCCGCCTCCTCGACGGCGACTCGCACGCCCTCGACGACGGGACCCGGCTGTCCGGCCTCGTCCTGCGCGCCCTGTCGGTGCTGTACGGCACCGACCTGCCGGACGGCGCCGAGACCCGGCGAGTGCTCTGGAGCCGGGCCGGCGTGGCCGACGACCAGCTCTCCGCCACCGTGCTCGCCGTCGGTCTGCGCTTCGACGGCGACGGCCCGGTCGCACGGCTCTCCCGCATCTGCGCCGACGCCGGTCATCCCGTCAGCCTCACCCTCGCCCAACTCCGCACGCCCGGCGACTGCACCGGCCCCGCGGGGCCGGTGCACATCACCGAGAACCCCAGCGTGCTCGCCCTGGCCCTGCGCCGCTTCGGCCACCATTGCCCGCCACTGGTCTGCACCTCCGGCTGGCCCAACACCGCGGTGATCCACCTGCTGCGCCTGCTGGCCCGCGACGGCGCTTCCCTGCGCTACCACGGCGACTTCGACGGCGAGGGCATCCGCATCGCGGCCCACGTCCTCGCCAAGACCGGAGCCGTCCCCTGGCGGATGGCAGCCGCCGACTACCGGGCCGCCGCGCCCCGGCTTCCCTCGGCTCCCGATCCGGGGCGCCTCACGCCCGCACCGTGGGATCCGGCGCTCGTCGACTCGATGGCCGAACTGCGCACCACGGTGCTGGAGGAGGTGGTCGCCGACGTCCTCCTCGACGACTTGGCACACCACCAGCACGGATAGGCACGGATAGAAGGACACCCGCGCTTCGGTCTCGTCCAGCACGGCCCGGCCTGTGCCTAACCCGGGACGGTGCACTCTCCGGTCGGGCAGCTGCCCGCGGATGGTTTGGTGACCGCGCGGAGCTTGGCCGCGGTGAAGGCGGCGGCCCGGGCGAGGGGGAGGCCGGCCGGGGTGGAGAGGCGCTGGGCGAGCGAGCGGTGATCGGCCAGGGCCCAGAGGCAGGCGACGAAGGCGTGGTGGCCGCGCCAGACCTCGCCGGTGTCGCCCACCACGGTGATCTCGCCGAGCGATGCGTCGTGGTCGAGCCCGGGGAAGAGCGCGCGGGCCTCGGGGGAGGCAGCCGCGACGAACTCCAGCGGGACGAGTTGCCGCTGCCCGCGCAGCCAGGTGGTGAGGCTGCGGCAGAGCGGGCAGGCGGGGTCGTGGAGCACGGTGAGCCGCCGCACGGGCGGCGGCTCGTCCCCGTCGATGGTCATGCCTGGCCCGGGTTGAGGCGGGCCTGCGGCGGGACCGGCGGCCGCGACGGGGCGAACGGCTCGCGCTCCTGCCTGCCCCGGCGGCGGATCCGGTTCAGCACGTAGACGTTGCCGAGGTGCATCACTCCGAGCACCAGCAGCACGGTGCCGAGCTTGTACGAGAGCGCGTTGAAGATGCCCTGGACGTCGCGAACCTGCTCGTCGTTGCGCATCCAGAGCGCGACGAACCCGAGGTTGATCAGGTAGAACCCGACCACGAGCAGGTGGTTGACGGCGTCGGCGAGCTTCTCGTCCCCGGCGAAGACGTCCGCCAGGAAGATCCGGCCGTTGCGGCTGAGCGTGCGGGCGACCCAGACCGTCACCCCGGTCGCGACCGGCAGATAGACGGCGTAGCTGACGACTGTGTAGTCCACGGGACTACCCCCTCCATGTTTCGAACGTGTTCAAAACCTTGTCGGGGAACACTGTAGCGCGAGTTTGAACGTGTTCAAGTCCGATGTGGGGGTGATGCCGAACGTCATACGAGCCGAACCCGCGCCCGCCGCTGCGGGCGCGGGCGGCCTACTCGGCTGCCTGCTCGACCTACACCGGATCCGCCCCCGGGCAGCAGACGGTGTGCTCGTCGGCGATCACCTTGTGGCAGTCCCCGCAGAGCCACGGCACCTCGGGCTCCACGGGCCCGGTTGCGGACACCTCGTTGTCGCGTACCGTCAGCTGCCAGGTGTCCCAGGACTCCTCGCCCTGCGCGTCGATCACACCGTCGAGCACGTGGTCGAAGGTGAAGTCCTCGAACCCGGGCTCGCCCTGGGCATGAGCGCCGGGTTTCAGGAAGTGGTCGACCAGGTAGGTCATCCACTCGGGCGAGTCGTAGAACTTCTCGTGCCCGTTCCATTGGATCGCGGCGCCGTCGTCCGTGGGCTCCCACTGGCACCACAGGCCCGGTTGGCCCGCCGGGGGCTTGCTGAAGTCGCGGATGTCCGGGTCGTGGCCCTGGCCCGCATAGCCGGTGCCGTCGACGTAGTAGGGGCCCTTCTCACGGTCCATGCGCCGGGTCTCGGCGAACTTCCGCAAGTAGGCGATTTCCTGCTCGTTGAGCGGCGGCTCGACGGCGATCCGACCGGTGAAATCCGTGGTGTAGCCCATGGCCGGGATCGTAGCCACGCCATCCGACAACCCGGGCCGCCCGACCGGTGGACCTGCTCGGGCACATCGCTAGGAGGAAGGACGGAGCCGGCGGTCGAGGTCGCGCAGGTCCTTGGTGATGGAGGAGCGCACCTTGCGCGCCATGATCGGCGCGGCCAGCCGGTAGTAGCCGCCGGCGTCGCCCCGCACCCGGATCCGGGCGAGGGTGCCGCCGGGGTGCGGGGTGAAGCTGTAGGTGACGTGCATCGGCATCGGGCCGGCGACCGAGATCATGTCGAGCAGCCGCAGCGGCTCGTGTTCCGCCATGCGCAGCACGTAGTCGATGCGCTTGCCGAGGAAGTACGCCGTACGGGTGACCTCCGCGCCGACGCCGAACCCGCCGTCATCGGCCTCGCGGGTCAGGTGGGCCTCACGGATGCCCTGCGTCCACTCGGAGTCGTGGCGCCAGTCCATCGCATAGCCGGCCACCACGTCGGTCGGCAGCGGGATCACCCGTTCGGCGGTCTCGTCAATGGTCATGATGCTGTTCGAGCCCTCTCCGGATCGCGGCACACTCAGGCGTCCCAACCAGGGTTGCGCCCACTGGCCGCCGGCGCTCGGTGGAAGGTACTCGCCTCGGCCGGCATCTCGCCGGGACCGGACTCCGTGGTGCGCTGGAGAGCGGCCGGATCCGCCCATGTCGACGGCCACGTAATTCCCCAGGTCGCCGCCCCTTGGCGGAGCCGACCAGGGCGATGGTCGCCCGAACGACGGCTTCGTGCCTCGGGAACCAGCACTGTCGCTGGATCGTCGTACATGACATGCCGTCAGTTCTCATTCTTGGAATCGACCCACACGCAGTGCCCGGCATGGACGGGGCCGCCATCCGCGCGGCCCTCGACCAGGAGCTGGCACGGTTTGGCGAACACGCCATCGACGCGTCCATGGCGCTCATCGCGTTGGACGAGTCAGCCGAGGCCACGATGGTCACCGCGCTGTCGGAGCGCGAGTGGGATGTCGTCGTCATCGGCGGTGGAATTCGCAAGCCGGAACCACTTCTGTCGCTGTTCGAGCAGGTCGTGAATCTGATCCGGCAGCACGCACCGAAGGCTGCGATCGCGTTCAACACCAGCGGAGCCGACAGCGTCGAAGCGGCCAAGCGGTGGCTGTGAACCCGGGTGTGGCTGACATGTCGATGTAGGGAACCACCCGTTCCTCCCTCCTGCTCCCCTCCTGCGGACGTGCCGGGATCACGCGAGAGGTTGGGCTTCAGCAGACCTGGGGCTGGGAGACCGGCGACACGCCCGTTCCGCCCGGCTCCAGCAAGATGGTCCTGCTCTCGGCCACCGAGCGGTCCGAGCTGGGGCGTTTTGCCTCGGGCGTGGAGCAGGAGTAGTGTTCTCGAGTCGCTCGGCAGGGAGCACCGGACACGCATCGGCGCGGACGGTCCCGGAGTGGCCAATCCTCTGAAACACCACTTCCCGGTTCGGGCTGGGTCGCGTCTTGTCGTGGCTCGGCGCCTATTCGGCGTGCGCGTTTTATTGGATTGCGTTCGGACTTCGGCCCGATTCGCTTTACGGAGCGGAGATCGGCTAGAGTTTGAAACGTCGGACGGGGCGTAAAGCACCGGAAGACACCGGCGAGTCGGATGAATGAAACTCCGGAAAACGGAGCGGAAAACATCTGGTAAGCTGGAAACACGAAAGAACGAAGCGCCCGGAGGGCCCGCTGGAAGGCGGCTC
>NZ_JBFBDY010000347.1:0-6734 GCF_040683475.1 Kitasatospora sp. NPDC093558
GCCCGCCGCCGCGGCCACCACCGCACCCGCCGAACTGCCGCACCCCGAGCTCGACTTCGCCGGCTCGACGGTCGCCGCCCACGAAGGCGGCAGCGCGGACCAGGCGGCGATCCGCTCGCTCGCCGTCACCCAGACCGCCGGCATGGACGTCTCCGGCTGGCAGGGCAACGTCGACTGGGCCACCGCGGCCGCCAACGGCGCCAACTTCGCCTACGTCAAGGCGACCGAGGGCACCACGTACCGCAACCCGTACTTCGCCCAGCAGTACAACGGCTCCTACGACGCCGGACTGATCCGCGGCGCCTACCACTTCGCCCTGCCGGACCGCTCCTCGGGCGACGTCCAGGCCAACTTCCTGGTCGACCACGGCGGCGGCTGGTCCGCCGACGGCGTCACCCTGCCGCCCGCGCTCGACATCGAGTACAACCCGTACGGCGCGACCTGCTACGGGCTGAGCCAGGGCGCCATGGTCGCCTGGATCCACGCCTTCAGCGACACCGTCCTCGCCCGCACCGGCCGGTATCCGACGATCTACACCACGACCAACTGGTGGTCCCAATGCACAGGCAACAACGGTGACTTCGGCGCCACCAACCCCCTCTGGATAGCCCGCTACTCCAGCTCCCCCGGCACCCTGCCGAACGGCTGGACCTACCAGACCATCTGGCAGTACGCCTCCTCCGGCACCTTCCCCGGCGACCAGGACCTCTTCAACGGCGCCTACGACCGCCTCCAGGCGCTCGCCACCGGCTGACGAGGCCCATCACCATCCGGCCACCCCGGGTCCGGGCGAGTGACGCTCGCCCGGACCACGGCATCGCCGACCGCGACACGCGGAGCACGCCCCGCATCGTGTGGACACGACCCTTCTCCTACCGAGGAGCATTCATGTCCACGCTGAGACCACATCAGCGAAAGTCCCGCCTCAAGGCCGCCCTGCTGGGCTCCCTGGTGGCCGTCCTGATGCTGCCCGGCGGCCCGGCTCGCGCCGCCGGGGCCGGCACCCCCGACCAACGGGCCCTCCGGCCCGGTGTCCCGGGCACCGCCCTCGCCTGGGGCAACAACTTCGAGGGCCAGCTGGGCGACGGCACCACCGTCGAGCAGAGCAACTCCCCCACCCCGGTCTGCGGGGCGGCCCCGTGCATCGACCCGCTCCATGGCGTGATCGCCGTCTCCGGAGGCGACGAGTACAGCGTGGCGCTGCGGTCCGACGGCACCGTCCTGACCTGGGGCGACAACACCCACGGCCAGCTCGGCGACGGCACCACCACCAACAGCACCACCCCGCGCCGGGTCTGCGCCGTGGGGCAGACCGCGCCCTGTTCCGCCTTCCTGGACGACATCGTCGCCGTATCCGCCGGCTTCGCCCACACCACGGCGCTGCGCGCCAACGGCACGGTCGTCGCGTGGGGGCTCAACGACCACGGCCAGCTCGGCAATCCCATCACCACGGACAGCAGCGTCCCCGTCCCGGTCTGTGTCACGAACGACTGCGGCTTCCTCCTGAACGACGTGGTGTCCATCGCTGCCGGCGCCAACCACACCCTCGCCCTGCACACCAACGGCGAGGTCGACACCTGGGGAGACGACCGCCACAGCCAGCTCGGCCGGCCCACCAGCACCGGCCGGGTCTTCCGCGTCTGCGCCTCGGACCCCTTCGACTTCTGCCGTCCGCTCCAGAACGTGGCGTCCGTCGCGGCCGGCGGCGACCACAGCGTGGTGGTGCACCGCGGCGGCAGCGTCTTGGCCTGGGGTGAGAACGACCTCGGCCAGCTCGGCGACGGCACCACCACCGAGCAACTGGTACCGGTGCCGGTCTGCGACACCGGTGCGACCGCGCCGTGCGGCAGCTTCCTCTCCGGGATCACCGCGGTCGCCGCCGGTGACAAGCACACCGTGGCGGTCGCCGCCGGCGGCAGCGTCCGCGCCTGGGGAGGCATCGGCAGGCTGGGTGACGGCACCGGCAACGGCAGCACCACCCCGGTGGCCGTCTGCGCGGAGGGATCGACCGCGCCCTGCGCCGGCTTCCTCGCCGGCATCACCGCGATCGCCGCCGGCGGCAGTCACACCGTGGCGCTCGCCGCCGACGGCACCGTCCTGACCTGGGGCGACAACTCCCTCGGGGAGCTCGGCAACGGCACCGGCGACTACATCGGCGGCAAATCGCCGGTCCACGTCTGCGCCGTGGGGCAGACCGCTCCGTGCGACCGGCAGCTCACCTGCGCCGTGGCCGTCGGCGCCGGTTACAGCCACACCCTGGCCGTGGTCCGGCCCTGACGTCGACGAGGGCCCCCGGGCAGGACGGCTGCCCGGGGGCCCACGTTGCGCCTCAGCGCGGGTCGACGAGATCCTGGGCGAAGACCGTCCCCAGGGGCTCGGGGCCCACGTACTGCTGGCAGTTGCACTGCCGCGGCTCGAACTGGACCGGCCGGCGGTCGGCGTCCCACGCGGTGGGCGCCTCGACCTCCTCGTGGCAGCGGCCCTGCTTGTCGTGCTTGGCCAGGTGGTGCGTGCAGCCGCAGACCGGCTCCGGCGGGCGCTTGGCCGCCTCCAGCGCGGCCTGCTGGCGGTCGGCCGCCTCCAGCAGCTCCAGCTTGCGCTCGTGCCGGGTCTTCAGCGCCCGGCGGGCGTTGTTGGCCACGTACCCGCCGCCGTACAGCACTGCCGGCACGATCCACCACACGATGTCGAACATCGACCGATTTCCCCCGTCGTCCCCGATGACCCCGTTGCGGGGTTCCGGCGCACATCGTACGCCTGACCTGCGGAGAAGGAGCCGACGGGGACTCAGATCGGCTGACCCGGCGGACGGCTCAGCGGATCACCGGGAGCACCGCGGCGTCCGAGCGGCCCGCCGCCGCCTCGATGAACGCGACCGGGTCGGCGACCTCGGCGAGCAGCGCGCGGGTCGCGTGCAGGGCCGCGTCGGCGGGCGGCGGGCCGCCGACGGCCGCGATCAGGTCGAGCAGGTGGACGGTCGCCTCCATGAGCGCCACCTCGGCCAGCGCGCCGACCCGCACGCTGCCGAGGAGCGGGTGGGCGGCGACGGCGTCCGGCGAGAGGTCCGCGGAACCGGCCAGCGCGGCCGGGCCCTCGACCTCGAAGCGGGCGATCAGACCGGCCGGGTCCGTCCCCGCGGCGACCTGCTTCGCGGCGGCGGCGACGTGCCCGGCGGCGGTGTGCGCGAGGCCACCGGGCTGGTTGAAGAAGCGCAGGATGCCCGCGGCGGTCTCCACCTTCGCCGGGCCGTCGACGAGGGCGGCGTGCAGCTGCGTGAACGCTTCGGCGGTGGGCGCCACGTGGGCGTACAGGTCCAGGACCGTCCAGTCCGGCAGCCGGGTGCCCCGGGCCCACGCCTCGGCGTCCAGCCCCTTGCCACGTTCCGCCCAGGAGTGCCAGGCCTCGGTCAACAGCTCGGTGGTGGGCGGGATGTGACGGGTCATGCGGTCTCCTCCGGAGGCGGCGCGGACAACGTGCGTCCACCGTAACCGCGTGCGTCCACCGTGGCCGAACGACTCGGAAAACCTGTTGCGGAGTGGGCACTTGAGGTCCGACGATCGGGCCATGACCAGGACATACGCCCACGCGTGAACGGGGAGCTCGTCGCGGGGCTCCTCGCCGGGTACGGCATCGCCGTGCCGGTCGGAGCCGTCGGGGCGTACCTCGTCGCGCTCACCGCCCGCGCCGGGCTGCGCACCGGGGCCTGCGCGGCCCTCGGCGTGGCCACGGCCGACGGGCTGTACGCGCTGCTCGCCGCCGCCGGCGGGGCCGGGCTGGCGCCGCTGCTCGCGCCGGTCGCCGGGCCGCTGCGGATCGCCTCGGCGCTCGTGCTGCTCGCGCTCGCCGTCCGGACGGCCGTCACCGCGCTCCGCACCGGTCCGGGCGTGGACGCCGCACCGCCCGGCCCCGCACGGGCCTACGGCACGCTGCTCGGCATCACCCTGATGAACCCGCTCACCGTGCTCTACTTCGCCGCGCTCGTCCTCGGCCGGCAGGACACGGCCCCGGGCACGGCGCCGGGCACGGCCGGGCGGGCGGTGTTCGTGGCGGCCGCGTTCGCCGCCTCCGCCAGCTGGCAGCTCCTGCTCGCCTCCGGCGGCGCCCTGCTGGGCCGCGCGCTCACCGGCCCGCGCGCCCGGCTGCTCACCGCGCTCGCCTCCGCGGCGGTGATCGGCGGGCTGGCGGTCCGCCTCCTCGCCGGTACGGCCTGAGCGGTCCGCCTCGTCGCCGGTACGGCCTAAGCGGTCCGCCTTCTCCGCGGTACGGCCTGATTCGGAGCAGTTCGCCCGATTCAGTAGCACATTTACCTTGTATCCTGGATGCGTATCCCCTGGATGTGCATCCCAGGACAGCCTCGGTATCCCCCCACCGCGGAGGAGTGCGGACATGGCCGAGCAGGACAGCCCCGGTCACGACGGCCCCGACCGGGACGTGCCCGCGCACGAAGGCCCCGAGAAGCGGGCGCGCCTGAACCGTCCGCTGGTGCTCCGCGCGGCCGTCGCGCTCGTCGACCGCGAGGGGCTGTCCGCCCTCACCATGCGCCGCCTGGCCGGGGAACTCGGCGTCGAGTCCATGGCCCTCTACCGCTACACCCCCGGCAAGGAGGCCCTGCTCGACGGGCTGATCGAGGCCTACTTCGCCGAGGTGAACGAAAGCCTCCGCGGCTCCGCGCAGACCCCGGAGCCCGCCTGGCGCGCCGAACTGCGCCGCATCGCGCGGACGTTCGCCGCCGTGGCGCACGCCCACCCCGAGATCCTGCCGCTCGTCGCCACCCGCCCGCTCGCCGTGCCGATGACCCGGCGGCCCGCGCCCGTGCTCGACCTCACCGAGCACATCCTCGCCGTCCTCGGCCGGGCCGGCTTCGACGACTCGACCGCCCTCACCGTCTACCGCGCCTTCGTCGCCTGGAGCCTCGGCTGCATGCTCGTCGACAAGCGCCAGGTGGTCGACAACGAGGACGAGCCGGACCCGGTGATGCGCCTCGGCCTGCACCGGCTGTCGGCCACCGACTACCCGCGGCTGCGCGCCCTGGTGCCCCGTTTCGCGGACTTCGACGACGAGGCGGAGCTGCTGGCGGGCCTGGACAGCCTGCTCGACCGGATGCCCCCGGCCCCGCTTGACGGGTTCTACGGCGGCGGCGCATCCTGAGGGATACGAGGTACACGTCGGACATATCCCCCGCGCCCGGAAGAGGCCGCCATGATGTCCGCCGTTCCCAACGAATCCCTCCACGCATCCCTCCCGAACGACATCCTCCGCGTCCGCGTCACCGCCAGGGACGCGGGCACCCTGCGTGCACTCCTGCACGAGGTCCGCCCGGACACGGGCGGCAGCCCGAGCGTCGCCGCCGACGGCAGCGTCGGCATCGACGCGTACGTCCCGGAGGAGCGGATCCCCGCCCTCGAACGCGAGGGCGTCACGGTCGTCCGGATCGCGAACGCCAGCGCCAAGGGCCGGGCCGCCCAGGCCGAGGTCGGCACCGGCAACCGGTTCGCCGAAGGCGCCGTGCCGCGCGGCCTGGCCGCCAAGCTCGCCGGCTGACCGGGGAGGAGAGCCGTCATGCCGTACCTGAACATCGTCGAGGTCGAATCCGCGCTGGAGAACCTCGCCACCGCGTACCCCGGCCTCACCCAGCTGATCGCCCTGCCCGAGACGTCCGTCGAGCAGCGGACGATCCACGCCCTGAAGATCGGCGCCCCCGCGCCCTTCCCCAAGGACACCGTCATCATGCTCGGCGGTGTGCACGCCCGCGAGTGGGGCAGCTGCGAGATCCTCGTGCACCTCGCCGCCGACCTGCTGGAGGCCCAGCAGAACGGCACCGGCCTCGGCTACGGCGGCGCGACGTACACCGCCGCCCAGGTCGGCGGGCTACTCCAACGCCTGGACCTGGTGCTTCTCCCGCTCGTCAACCCCGACGGCCGGCTCTACAGCCAGACCGTCCAGGCGATGTGGCGCAAGAACCGCAACCCGGCCTACGGCGGCGGCAACCCGGCCCCGGGCTGCATCGGCGTCGACCTCAACCGCAACTACGACTTCCTCTTCGACTTCACCACCGCCTTCTCACCGGCCGCCGACCTCACCCACATGTCGACCAACCCGTGCGACCCGCTGGTCTACGCGGGCCCGCACGCGTTCTCCGAGCCCGAGACCCGCAACGTCCGCTGGCTGCTCGACCAGTTCCCGCGCACCGGCTGGCTGATCGACGTGCACAGCTACTCGGAGGACATGCTCTACAACTGGGGCGACGACGACGACCAGTCGGACAACGCCAACATGAACTTCCAGAACGCGACGTTCAACGGCAGGCGCGGCATTGCGAACGACCTCGACTACGCCGAGTACATCGACAAGGGCGACGTCGACAACGAGGTGCTGCTCGCCGAGCGGTTCTGCCAGGGCGTCGCGAGCGTCCGCGGGATCGTCTACACGCCGAAGACCGGGTTCAACCTCTACCCGACCAGCGGGACCAGCGACGACTACGCGTACGCGCGGCACTTCGTCGACCCGATGAAGGGCCGGGTGCTCGGGTTCACCGTCGAGTGGGGCACGGAGTTCCACCCGCCGTGGGCGGACATGGAGAAGATCATCCTCGACGTCGACTCGGGCCTCGTGGCGTTCTGCCTGGCCACCGCATAAACCACAGACCATAGTGCCCGACAGCGGAGCGCCCCCCCCCCAACAAAGGTGGGGGGCGAGCACAACAGGTTGAAAGGGCAGAGAAGGCGGGCCGCGGG
>NZ_JBFBDY010000348.1:0-6720 GCF_040683475.1 Kitasatospora sp. NPDC093558
GGGCGGTGGCCGCGCCGGGCGCCGGCACCGGGAGCATCCGCAGCGCGTCGTGCCGGGCCACGAAGAGCCGCACGGCCTCCTCGAAGAGCTCGGGGCGCCGGGCCGGGCGCACCGGCGGGGGATCGTTGCGCACCTCGACCCGCAGCCGTCGGCCCTTGGCCCGCACCTTCACGTGCACGGCGGCGTCCGGGGCGTACTTGGTGATGTTGGTGAGCGCCTCCTGGACGGTCCGGTAGGCGGCCCGCTCGACCGCCTCGGGCCACGGGCGGTCGCCGGGGGCCAGCTCGGAGTCGGCGGCCAGTCCGCTCTCCTCGATCAGCCGGGGCAGGTCGGCGAGCCGGGGCTGCGGGGCGAGCGGGGTGTTCGGGCGCGGGTCGCCGGTGCGCAGGACGCCGACCATCTGGCGCAGCTCGTCGAGGGTGCGCACGGAGAGCTCGCGGATGGTGAGGGCGGTGGCCGCCGCGGCCGGGTCGGCGGTGCTCACCTGGAGGGCGCCGGCCTGGATGCTGATCAGGCTGACCTGGTGCGAGACGACGTCGTGCATCTCGCGGGCGAGCCGGCCGCGCTCGCTGATCAGGACGCGCTCGGCGAGGAGCCTGCTCTCCCGTTCCTGGCCGCGGGTCAGCTCCTCGACCCGGGTCGCCAGCTCCCGGCGGGTGCGGGCGAGCAGGCCGGTGGCGGCGGGGCCGGCGGCGAGCATGATCGACTGGATGCCGTAGAGCGCGGTGTCGCGGCTCAGCCAGACGGTCTGGTCGGAGATCGGCCAGTGGAAGAACTCGACGAGCGTGAAGAGGGTGCCGAGCGGGACGACCAGGCGCGGGTTGGGGCGCTCGGCCGCGAGCGTGTAGACGGCCGTGATCGGGGCCAGCCAGATGTCGGCGACGTAGCTGCCGGGCATGGTGAGCAGCAGGACGGCGACCGGGAAGCGGCGGCGCCAGAGCAGCGTCACCGCGGCCAGCACCGAAAGCGCGACCTGCCACCACGGGGCGTCCCGGGCGACCAGGGCGGCGTCCATCAGGGAGTACAGCGCGGGCAGCAGCAGCATCAGCCAGGGCGCGGTGCACCAGGCGGGCAGCCGTCGGGACGGCAGCTGGTCGGCGGCGGTCATGCCCCGTCGCCGGGCTTCGGCCGGACCAGCCCGGCCCGGTGGGCGAGGACGGCGGCCTGGACGCGGTTCGCGGCGCCGAGCTTGCCGAGGATCGCGCTGATGTGGTCCTTGACGGTGCCGGTGCCGAGGAACAGCCGGTCGGCGATCTCCGCGTTGGACAGGCCCTCGCCGAGCAGCGCCAGGACGTCCAGCTCCCGGCCGGTGAGGGTGCGGGTGAGGGCGGAGGCCTCGGCGTCCGGGCCGCCACCGTCCACGTAGCCGCCGATCACGGTGCGGGTGACGGTCGGGGAGAGGATGTTGCCGCCGGCCGCGAGGACCCGGACGGCGTGCACCAGCTGCTCGGGGGCGGTGTCCTTGAGGAGGAAGCCGGAGGCGCCGGCCCGCAGCGCGGTGCCGATGTACTCGTCGGTGTCGAAGGTCGTGAGCATCGCCACCGCCGGGGGGTCGGGCAGGGCGCGGACGCGGCGCAGAACCGAGATGCCGTCGAGGTCGGGCATCCGGATGTCCAGGAGGACGACGTGCGGACGCAGCCGCTGGACGTGGTCCTCGGCCTGGCCGCCGGAGCAGTCGCCGACCACCTCCAGGTCGTGGGCGGAACCGACGATGAGGCCGAGGCCGGAGCGGACCAGGATCTCGTCGTCCACGATCAGCACGCGGGTGGTGGTGATGGTGCCTCCTCGGGTCGGGCGGCCGGGTGGGGGGCGGGCCGCACGGGTCGATGTCGAGGGTAGGGGTAGCCGGGGCGGGCCGCCGAACGGGTGGCGGGTCCCAACCCCCGCCGTTCGGCGGGGGGTGGAATCCGCTACCCGGTTCACGCGATTCTCACGTGCGGTGGGGAACCATGTTGGTGGCTGCCCTTTCGTCAGCCCGCCTCCCGGTGTGAAGGCCGGCGGGCCCCGGGCCGCCGGTCAGTCCGTCGGGCCCGTGCGGGCGCCCGGCGCCGGGCCGTGTGCGGATGCGCCCCACCATCTGATCGTTTGGAATTGAGCTGTGTCGTCCACTGTGAAGTCGGAGCCGTCCGCCACGTCCACCGGGCCCCGGCCCGTCGGCCCGCTCGACCGCTGGCGCCCGAGGGCCGCCGCGGCCTCCGTCTGGTACCTGCGGCTGCTGGCGCTGCTCAACGTCACCACCGTGCTGTGGGCGGCGTGGGGCAACCAGGTCGCCGAGCACAACGAGGGTGAGTACTTCACCCCGTACCTGATGACCTCGGGCCTGGCGAGCGCGGTGCTGTCGGTGTTCCTGGCCGTCGCGATGCGGCGGCGCAAGCGGGCCGCGTGGATCTTCAACGCGGCGCTGGCCGGGATGTTCGCGGTGCTCTACCTGCTGGCCATGGTGCTGCCCGACGAGCGCTTCAACCGGCACCCGCTGAACTACATCTCCACCGTGCTGACCTGCCTGTTCGTGCTGGCGCTGCTGGTCGGGCGCAAGGAGTTCATCTCCAAGGGCGACCAGTCCAACCCGAAGACCGCCGCCGCGACCTTCGTCGGCGGACTGCTGTTCGGCGGCGGGGTGGGCGCGCTGCTGGTGTGGATGACCAACGAGCTGAACGGCGCCGGCTTCTGGGACCTGTTCCGCTACTCGGTCGGCCGGATGATCACCATCACCCCGTCCGAGCACCTGCGCTCCGTGATCAACGCGCCGACCTGGGTGAACGCGGTGATCAACGCGATGGGCGCGGTGCTGTTCCTGCTCGTCCTGTACGTCGCCTTCCGCAGCCCGCGCGGCAAGGAGCTGCTGAACCCCGAGGACGAGGCCAAGCTGCGGACGCTGCTGGACAAGCAGGGCGAGCGCGACTCGCTCGGCTACTTCGCGCTGCGCCGGGACAAGGCCGTGATCTTCTCCCCCAGCGGCAAGGCGGCGGTCACCTACCGGGTGATCGGCGGGGTGTCGCTCGCCTCGGGCGACCCGATCGGCGACCCGGAGGCCTGGCCGGGCGCGATCGACGCCTGGCTGGCCGAGGCCCGCGAGCACGCCTGGGCACCGGCCGTCATGGGCGCCTCCGAGGAGGCCGGCGTGATCTACGCCCGGCACGGCCTGGACGCGCTGGAGCTGGGCGACGAGGCGATCGTCGAGCTGGACGAGTTCTCGCTGGAGGGCCGGGCCATGCGGGTCGTCCGGCAGGCGTACAACCGGGTCAAGCGGGCCGGGTACACCGTGCGGATCCGCCGCCACGAGGACATCTCCGAGGCGGAGATGGAGCAGCTGGTGGCCAAGGCCGACGAGTGGCGCGACGGCGCGACCGAGCGCGGCTTCTCGATGGCGCTCGGCCGGCTGGGCGACCCGGCCGACGGCCGCTGCGTGATGCTGGAGTGCCACGACGGGGACGGCGAGCTGAAGGCGCTGCTGAGCTTCGTCCCGTGGGGCCCGGACGGGCTCTCGCTGGACCTGATGCGCCGGGCCAGGGACACCGAGAACGGCCTGGTCGAGTTCATGGTGATCGAACTGCTGCAGCGCGCCGACGAGGTGGGGCTCAAGCGCGTTTCGTTGAACTTCGCGATGTTCCGTTCCGTTTTCGAGCGCGGTTCGCGCCTGGGCGCCGGCCCGGTGCTGCGGCTGTGGCGCTCGGTGCTCGGTTTCTTCTCGCGCTGGTGGCAGATCGAGTCGCTGTACCGCGCGAACGCCAAGTACCGGCCGATCTGGGAGCCGCGTTACCTGCTCTTCGAGAAGAGCAGCGAGATTCCGCGCATCGGCATCGCGAGCGCGCGGGCCGAGGGCTTCATCGTCGCGCCGAGCATGCCCGCCCTCTTCCGGCGCCGGCACTCCGGGGCCGCCGTGGTGGCGCCCCGGGTGCCCGTGGGTGCGCCGCAGGGCAAGGGCTAGCCCTCCGCCGGGGGGCGGAGGGGGGCCTCGGGGGGACTCCCGGGACGGCCGGATGGGGGTGCCCTAGGGGCGATCCCCTCCCCCCTGAGGATGACCCTCATCCCCATCCATGCCGATGTGGATTTGTTAAGAGGCTTCTAATGTTGAGGTAGCTGAGAAAAGACTTAACGGTTCGGGGATTCGGGAGAGGACGGCTGTGATTCACAGGACCCACGCGGGGGGCGTGCGAAAGGGGCCGATGGCGACAGCCAGAGCGGCCGCTGTCGCCGAGTGGGGGACGTTGTTCGGGACGGTCCGGGACCAGGTGGCGCACAAGAAGTTCGCCGCCGTTCCGCTGGCCACCACGGCGACGTTTCTGATCCTCCTGTTCAGCATCGTGCAGCACCTGCCCGGCGGCGAGCGCTTCGTCAACCACATCGGTGTGGTGCGGGCCGCCCTGCCGCTGGACGTCTCGCTGCTGCGCACCCCGTTGTCGCTGTACGTCCCGGCGCTGGACCTGCCGGTCTGGGGGGCGCTGGCCCAGGTCTTCCTGGTCTTCGGCATCGCCGAGATCGTGCTCGGCCGGCGGATGACGCTGGTGGTGGCCTACACCTGCACCCTGGCGGGCACGCTGTTCGCCCGGGTCGGCGTGGCGATCGGGCCGGACCACCTGTTCGGCTTCCCGAAGTGGGTCGCCTACGTGCGGGACACCGGGCCGTCGGCCGCGGTGGTGGCGCTGGCGATCTGCATCGCGTTCCGCTGCCGGGCCTGGTTCACCGCCGGGCTGGTCGTGGTCCTGATGGTCGGCGAGGCGGTCGTCCTGCCGAACCTGGCCGGTCTCGAGCACGTCGTCGCGGTGGTCACCGCGCTGCTGATCGCCGTCTCGGTCGAGGTGTTCGGCGACTTCTGGCCGCGGGTGCTGGCCGGGGTCGGGGCCGCCACCTCGGTCGCCACGGCGGCTTCCCGCGAGGTCGCGGTGGAGGCCCGGCGGCGGACCTCGGGGGGCGCGGCGATCCCGTAACGACGGGCACGGCCGAACGACGACGGCCGGGTACCGGGCAGCGCGCCCGGTACCCGGCCGTTCGGCCTTTCCGGGCTTCAGGCCTTCCGGGGCCCGTGGGGCAGCGGGAGCTCGAACCAGACGACCTTGCCGACGGCCTTGCGGGCGGTGCCCCAGCGCTCGGCGAGCTTGGTCACCAGGGTGAGGCCGCGGCCGGTCTCGCCGAGCTGCTCGGCGGGCTCCAGCGAGGGCAGGTTGTGGTTGTCGTCGCTGACCTCGACCAGGAGCTTGTCCACCCGGATCAGCTGCAGCTGGACCCGGTCCCTGGCCACCCGGACGGCGTTCGTGACCAGCTCGCTGACCAGCAGCTCGGTGGTGTCGCTGAGCGCCTCCAGGTGCCAGGCGGCCAGCTGCTCGCGGACCAGGGCGCGGGCCCGGCGGACCTCGCGGTGGTCGACGGTGAGGTCCCAGGTGGCCACCTCGGACGGGGCGACGCCGTCGAAGCGGGCCACCAGGAGGGCGACGTCGTCCTTGCGGTCGTCCGAGTGCAGGCGCTGGAGCACCACGTCGCAGGCCTGCTCGGGGCTCTGCCGCGGGTCGATCAGGTTGCCGCACAGCGCGGCCAGGCCGGCTCCTATGTCGCCGCCCCTGACCTCGACCAGGCCGTCGGTGCACAGCACCAGCATCGAGCCGTCCGACACGTCGATGGTCTTGGCGACGAACGGCACCCCGCCGACCCCGATCGGCGCGCCGGCCGGGATCTCCAGCAGCTCGCCGCTGCCGTCCGGGTGCACCAGGACCGGCGGGACGTGCCCGGCGCTGGCCAGTTCGCAGGTCCGGTTGATCGGGTCGTAGACCGCGTACAGGCAGGTGGCGAGGTGGTCGTCGCCGAGCTTGTGGGCCAGGTTGTCGAGGTGGCGCAGCAGCTGGCCGGGCGGCAGGTCGAGCGCGGCGAGGGTCTGCATCGCGGTGCGGAAGCGGCCCATCGCGGCGGCCGAGTGCAGGCCGTGGCCCATCACGTCGCCGACCACCAGGGCGACCCGGCTGCCGGGCAGCTGGATCGCGTCGAACCAGTCGCCGCCGACCTCGGCCTTCGGGTCGCCGGGCAGGTAGCGGTGGGCGATCTGCACGCCGGGGATCTGCGGCGGGCGGGTCGGGATCATCGAGCGCTGCAGGGTGGTGGCGACCCGGGACTCGGCGCGGTGCAGCCGGGCGTTGTCGAGCGAGAGGGCGGCGCGGACGGCCAGTTCCTTGAGGGTCGCGGCGTCGCTCTCGTCGAAGGGGTCGCGGTCCGGCAGCCGGAGCAGCTTGAGGATGCCGAGCACGGTGCCCCGGGCGGAGAGCGGGACGACCAGCATCGAGCGGCCGGAGACCACCGGGGCCAGCCGGGCGCCGCCGAGCGCGATGGCGTAGTCGACCGCGACGTCGTCGCTGACCACCGGGACCAGGACCGGCTGGTTCAGCTGGAGGGCCATCCCGGGCGGGGTGCGGCGGGGCATGCTGACCAGCGAGCCCTCGGACAGGACGTGGTCCCAGGCGCCGCCGGTCTCGTTGTAGACCAGGGCGACCCGGCGGAGCATGGTGTCGTCGTCCGGACGGGCGGCGGGCAGCTCGGAGTCGGAGATCAGCCCGTCCACGAGGTCGACGCAGGCGAAGTCGGCGACCCGGGGGACCAGCACCTGGCAGAGCTCGTGGGCGGTGAAGCCGAGGTCCAGGGTGGTGCCGACCTTGCCGCCGACCTCGTTCAGCAGGGCCAGCTGCTCGCCGGCGTGGCCGTTGGTCAGGAACGGGCCGAGGCGTCCGCCGGCCGGCG
>NZ_JBFBDY010000349.1:0-6699 GCF_040683475.1 Kitasatospora sp. NPDC093558
TGCCTGCCGATGGCAGCGGACCGTCGGCTGCCCGGACCGGGCCGCACGCCCTCCCCCGCGACCGCGAGCGCGCTGCGGACCGCCTCGGCCATCGCCCCCGCGTCGGGCCACCGCTCCCCGGGGTCCTTGGCCATCGCCCGCTCGACGATCTCCCGCACCGGACCGGGTATCGCGTCCGGGAGCGGTGGCACGGGCTCCGTCAGGTGCTTGAGGATCACCTCCAGCGCGGTGTCCCCGTCGAAGGGCAGCCGCCCCGCCACGCACTCGTAGAGGACCACACCGAGCGCGTAGAGGTCCGCCGAGCCGGTGGCCGTCCCGGTCGAGGCCTGCTCCGGCGCCTGGTACGCGGCGGTGCCGAGGACCATCCCGGGGACGGTCAGCCGGGCGTCGCTGCCCGGCCGCGCGATGCCGAAGTCCGCGATCACGACCCGGCCTTCGCCCACCCGGTCGCCGCCTTCCGTACCGCCACGCACCATCAGGTTGGCCGGCTTGACGTCCCGGTGGACGACCCCGCCCGCGTGCGCCACCGCCAGCGCCTCCAGCACCTGGAGCGCCATCCCCAGCGCCTCCTCGACCGGGAGCGTTCCGCGGCGCTCCAGCACGGCGCTGAGCGGCTCGCCGTCGATCAGCTCCATGACCAGGTAGGCGACCTGGCCTCGTCCGTACGCGGGAGCGTCGCCGTGCCCGTAGTCGTAGACCCCGACGATGCCCGGGTGGCGCAGCCGCGCCATGACGCGCGCCTCGGCGTGGAAGCGCTCGGCGAAGCCGGGCTCGTCCAGCAGCACGGGTTTCACGACCTTCACCGCCACCCGGCGGCCCAGGACCTCGTCCTCGGCGAGCCACACGTCGCCCATCGACCCGCCGCCCAGCCAGTCCACCAGCCGGTAGCGGTCGGCGAGCACGGTGCCATGCATGGTTCTCCCTGAATCGAGTCCGCATCGAGGGCGCGCGCCGCGATCCCGGGCCGCCCCGGAGATCATGGGGCCCCTCGATAACGGCTGACTTGTCGTCACATGAACGCCGACGCCACGCGGCCTCTCGCCCCGCTACGGCGCCATGGTCAGACCCGCGGAACCGGCCCCGCGGCTCAGCACGACGGACCGGATGTGGTCCAGGGCCCTGGCGTAGTCGGCCCGGCCGGGGTTGGCGCGGGCGGCCTCCCGCAGGTCGAGGACGCGGTAGGGCGGTCCGAGGTCGGTGACCTGCGGGACGAACTCGGCCTTCGTCACGGCCCACCGCTGCCCGGGCGCGCCCGGTGGCGAGAAGGTGAACCGGGCGATCGAGGACCAGTTGCCGCGCGGGTCCTCGGCGCCCGAGTAGTCGAACATGTGGCCCGCGAGCTGGTCGCCCATGCCGTAGACGGTCCAGGTGTCGTTGATCTTCTCGTACGCCTGCGGGATGTGGGCGTGCGTCCCGAGGACCAGGTCCACCACCGGCCGGCCCGGCTCCGGCTCGGCGGCGAGGTCGCGGGCCAGCGTGAGCTGCTGCTCGTTCGGCGCGTCCTGCCACTCGGTGCCCCAGTGGACGCTGACGACGACGATGTCCGCCCCCGCTTCCCGGGCCGCCCGCGCGTCGGCGAGGATCCGGTCGCGGTCGATGAGGTTGACGGCCCAGGGCTGCCCCTTCGGCAGCGGGATGCCGTTGGTGCCGTACGTGTAGGCGAGTTGGGCCACGGTCGCCCCGCCCGCCGTGAGCAGCGCGGGCCTGCCCGCCTCGTCCTCGGCGCGCGCGGACCCGGTGTGTTTCAGCCCGACGGCGTCCATGGCGTCGAGCGTGCGCCGGATCCCGGCCGACCCGTCGTCGAGCGTGTGGTTGGAGGCGGTGTCGCAGGACGCGTACCCGGCGTCCTTGAGCGCCCGGGCCACCTGCGGGGGCGACTTGAACGACGGGTACCCGGTGAAGGGCCCGCCGTCGGCGCCGTACACCGTCTCCATGTGGCAGATCGCCAGGTCGGCGGCGGCGATGACGGGCTTGACCCCGGCGAGCATCCGCGTGAAGTCGTACCCGTCGCCCCCGGCGTCCTCCTTGGCCTGCTGGATGATCTCGGTGTGCGGCAGGACGTCCCCCGTCGCCACCAGCGTGAACGCCCGCGGCCCGGAAGCCGTCGGCACGACCGTCGCAGCCTCTGCCACCGAGGGCACCGTCTCCGGCACGGGCGGCCCGCCACACCCCGTGAGGGCGAGCAGCACAACAGCCAGGAGCACCTCACGGCGCGGCGATCTCATCATCATCTCGTCCCACAGTCGGCGGATATGACCTCCCCACCCACCTCGACTATGCGAGCCCGCCCCCACCCCGCCCGTCCCCCACGCCCCACCACCCCCAGGCCTCACCCAACGGGGCCAACCGACCCGGCCCAGACCCCCACCCTCCGCATACAGCCCGTTTCCTTATCTGACGTCGGGTCATAGCCTTGTAACGGATGGTGACTTGGGGCGCCACTTTCAGCCTTGGCAGGAACATGCTGTTGGTCCGCGAATCCGCGAACACGTCCTCGACGAGAGGCCGGTCATGAGCACATTCGCCATGTGGAGATGTTCCGCCTGCAGCATGAGCAACTCGGCGGCCGACGTCCGCTGCACCCGCTGCGGAGCCTCCCCGAGCCCCGCTCCACCGGCGCGGGGGTGGGCCCCGACCGCGCCCGCCCCCCTTCCCGCGCCGCACTCGACGACGGAGGCCACCCGGTACCTGTGCGTCGCCGTCCAGTTCGACAGCCTCTTCGCCCAGAAGGTCATCGCGGCCGTCCTGGAGGAGCCGCACCGAGCCGTCGCCTCCTCGCCCGGCGTCGACCTGGTGTGCGTCATGCGCTACGCACTCGCCGCCCGGAGCCGGCAGGCGGCGGCCTGGGTCCTGCTCATGCTGACCGCCTACGGCCTGATCGCCTCCGTGGTGTTCCGGTCGGCGCTCCCGTTCCCGACCCCGGCCGTCGTGCTCCCCCTCCTCGTCCTGGCCTGGGCCATCGTGCTGATCGAACGGCTCACCACCTTCTACGGCGTCCTCAGACCCCGGCTCAGCCGCACGACCTTCGACCCCACGCAGGCGCCCCCCGCCGCCAGGCCGCGGGACGAGGCCCTGCTGCACCGCCTGGCCGCACAGGACCACCAGGGCAACGTCACGGTCTTCTCCGGCTACGAGCCGTTCCTCGGCTACGGGCGCCTGCTCGACTCCTGGAACTTCACCATCACGGTGGACCGTCCCGGAGAGCAGTTCGACGACGTGATCCCGTTCAGCGTCGGTGAGTTGCTCACCGCCGTCACCCATGCGATCCAAGTGCTCGGACTTCCCGGGGTGGACGTCTCCGAGCGGGTGTTCGTCAGCGGTGCCGACCTGGCCCAGGACATCGATCCCGTCCTGCGCCAACTGCTGCTCCCCCGGCCCGCCGACCGGCCGGAGGTCACCGTTCCGCCCGCGGTCATGAACCGGCTGCGCGAGGACGGGTCCGCACGCGCCCGGACCTACCTGGTGACGACGGTGCAGGGCTGGGGCAGCGAGCTCGTGACGACCAGCACGATCCGCTTCTCGCTGAGTCCCGCGAAGGACCTGCTGTTCATCGAGGGCGCCACCTCGCTGCTGCCGCCGATCCACCGCGACTACCACATGGTCGACCACCTGCTCGACCGTCCCACCTGGCGCCAACTGCTCGCCCTCGCCAAGGAATCCGCCGTCGTCATGCTCCCGAGGCTGGTCATCAGCCTCGCCGTCCCCGTCGCCGCGCCGGTCGCCGGGATCGCCCGCTGGCTGAGGAACCGGGAGCAGCTGCGCCTGATCACCCAGCGCGCGTTCAACTACGGCGCCCGGCTGAGCGTCCGGGAGGCCGCGATCAACCCGAAGTACCACCGCTACTACCAGCACATCGACCGCCAGATGTACACCAAGATCGTCGAGCGCCGCACCATGGACGCCCTCGTCACCTTCCTCCAGGACCACCAGGTCGACGTCTCGGAACTGCGGGAGCGCCAGAGCGTGATCTACAACGGCGGTGTCTTCACCTCCGGCAACGCACGGATCAACTTCATCAACTCCCCGGTGGCCGCCGGAGCCGGGAGCCGCATCAGGCTCCCGATCTGGCGCGTCACGACCGAGAAGCGGAAGGAGAAGCCGTGAGCGAGGACAGGAACGTCTCCGGCGGGTTCCACGTCGGCGGCCACGCCAACGTCACCATCACCAACTCCGGAGTGGCGGCGGGCCGCGAGTCCTCCGTCACCGTCAACGTGTCGGCCGCCGACGAGGAGGCCCTCGCCCGACGGGTCCTCGCGCTCGCCGAGCGCCTGCGCCACAGCGACGACCCGGCGACCGTCGAAACCGCGGAGGACCTCCACGCCGAAGTGGCCTCGCAGTCCCGCCGCTGGGACCGGGTGCTGCGCCGCGGTCCGCGCCCAGCCGCACGTGGACGGCGCCGGCCGCGTGCCGCTCGGCGTTGTCGAGCAGGTTGGTGAGCAGCCGTCCGAGCCACAGCGGGATGCCGTCCACGGCGACGCCCGGGGCGAGGTCGGTGGTGCGCCGGTGCGGCCCGGCCGGGCGGCCGAGGACGGTGCCGGCGACCAGCGCGGTGATGTCGACGCGCTGGCGCGCCCGGTCGTCGGCGCCGCCCGCGTCGAGGCGTGCGAGGAGCAGCAGGTCGGTGGCGAGGCCCTGGAGCCGGTCGGTGTCCTGGAGCGCGCCGTGCACGAGCTCGGCGCGCACCGCCGGGTCGGGGTGGGTGTCGGCGACCTCCAGCTGGGTGCGCAGCACGGCGAGCGGGCTGCGCAGTTCGTGCGAGGCGTCGGCGATGAACTGGCGCTGGCGCCGTCCGGAGGCCTCCAGCCGGTCGAGCATCGCGTTCATGGTGGCGGCGAGCCGGGCGATCTCGTCGGCGGTGCCGGGCTCGGGCACCCGGCGGTGCAGGTCCTGCCCGGTGATGGCGTCGACCTCGGCGCGGATCGCCTCGACCGGGCGCAGCGCGTTCCCGGTGACCTTCCACGTGACGACGACGCCGGTGAGCAGCAGCAGCGGGCAGGCGACGGCGAGCCCGGCCTGGGTGATGTCGAGGGCCTCGTCGGCGGCGCGCAGCGAGGCGCCGGCGTAGACGGTGACGGGCCCGGCGGGAGTGTCGCCGGTGACGGCGGTGACGCGCTGGCGGTGGTGGTCGAGGAGCGGGTCGACGTCGTCGGTGGTGTGCGAGCCGGTGCGCCCGGCGGGGGTGATCGCCGGGCGTCCGGCCAGGTTGGGGCTGGCGGCGAGGACGGTGCCGCGGGCGTCGACGACCTGGAGGAAGTCGGTGCCGTGGCCGGTGTGCAGAACGGGGGTGAGCCGGCCCTGCGCGGCGAGCTGGGCGACGGTCTCGGCCTGCTGGCGGGTGGCCGAGGCGGCGGAGGCGACGAGGTCGGCGTGCAGGACGGCGAGCAGTCCGGCGCTGGCGAGGGCGAGCGCCGCGCCGAGCACCGTCCCGGCCCCGGCGGTGGCCCGGGCGCGGACCGTACGGGGGACGAGGCGGCGGGTGAACTGCCGGATCCGGTACGGCACTTCAGCCGCCGTCCGGGTCGAGGCGGTAGCCGGCGCCGCGCATGGTCTGCAGCGCGGCGCGGCCGAAGGGTGCGTCGATCTTGCGGCGCAGCGCGTGGATGTGGACCTCGACGACGCTGGGGTCGGCGTCGTGGTCGGCGTCCCACACGTGGTCGAGGATCTCGCGCTTGGAGACGACCGTCCCGGCGCGGGCGGCGAGGTGCTCCAGGATGGCGAACTCGCGGGCGGTGAGGTGGGTGGGGGTGCCCGCCCGGGTGCAGGTGCGGGCGTTGGCGTCGACGACGAGGTCGCCGAGGGTGTGCAGGCGCGGCCGCTGCCGGTCGATGCGCCGGTGCAGGGCGCGCAGGCGGGCGAGCAGCACGACGAAGGAGAACGGCTTGGACAGGTAGTCGTCGGCGCCGGTGTCGAGGGCCTCGGCCTCGTCCCACTCGCCGTCCTTGGCGGTGAGAATGAGGATCCCGGCCCGGCAGCCGTTCGCGCGGAGGCGGGCGCAGACCCGGTAGCCGTTGAGGCCGGGGAGCATGATGTCGAGCACGATGACGTCGTAGGGGTGGCGGCCGGCCAGGGCGAGGCCCTCGGGCCCGTTGGGGGCGGTGTCGACGGTGTGGCCGTCCGCCTCCAGGCCGCGGCGCAGGGCGGTGGCCATCCGGTGTTCGTCCTCGACGACGAGTATGTGCATCCGTTCAGGGTGCCAGGTGGTCCGCAGCGATCTTCACCGCCCTTAAGCGGAGGTTCAGGAACGGTCCGCCATGATCGCCGGGCGCGGCCCGGGCGGTACCGGGCGCGTGGAGCACGCCATGCAAGGAGAGCGCCCGATGACCGACTCCCCGTCGTCCCCGTCGTCCAGCACGCCGTACCCGGACGGCCCGCACCCCGGCCCCGAGCTCGGCCCGACGTCCGGCCCGCAGACCGCCGCCGAGGACGTCCCGCAGCTGTCGGCCAAGCGCCGCCGGGTCGCGCGGGTGCGCGCCTGGGCCGCCGGGCGCGAGCGCCGGATAGCCGCCGGGGTGGCCGCGGTCGCGCTGGTCGGCGCCGCGGGCGGGGTGGCGCTGACCGTCGTGCACGGCGGGCACGGCCGTGACCACGAGCGGGCGATGAACTGGTCCGAGGACGGCCCGGGTTCCGAGGGCGGCAAGGCCGAGCACGGCGGCGACGGACGCCAGCAGGGCGAGCACGGCCACCGCCACCACGGCGGGC
>NZ_JBFBDY010000350.1:0-6698 GCF_040683475.1 Kitasatospora sp. NPDC093558
GCGAGGTAGCCGGCGACGCAGAGCGCGGCGCGGAGGCGGTAGCCGACCCTGACGAGGGCGCCGAGGTCGCTGACCAGAGCGGCGGCGCGGCGGTCGGTGGTGACGCGGCGGTCGTGCTCCTGGGTGAGGATCCCCCCCAGCCGGGTTTCGACGCGCTGCATCAGCCGGTCCCGGATTTCGCCGGGCCCGGCGGTCTTTTGCGCGGTCGATTGCGTCGTCATGATGGCGTCCCCTCCTCGGCGGGCTTCCTCACGACGAGCTTTCACCGGTCCGGATTCCCTTGCCGTGTCCGGGAGTTCGGTCCGGTGCGATCCGCGGCGGGGTTTCCCCCCCGGGCGGCAGTATCCGGTCAGGGGGCATGGCCCCGGCCGGGAGGTCAGCCATGGGCTTGCCATGCCCGACGACAACGGGCCGGCGACAACGGGCTGACGACAACGGGCTGACGACGACGGCCCGACGACCGCGGGCCGATGGCAAGCGGATGGCAAGTCCGCCCGCCCGCACCGGCAGACGGCGGGCTGGTGGGCGGCCTGCCACGGCCGGCGATGGCAGGACCCCGCCGTCGCGGGGCGGTTGCGGCGACCGGTCGGGCCGGCCGGGGGCCGCGAGAGGGGCGCGGGGGGCCGGTGCCGGGCGAGCGTGGAAGCAGTCCACCGCAGCGGCCGGAAGACCCGCCGCAGCGGCCGCCGAACGAGATCGGGATCGCGATGCTTTCCACCATGCTGCCCACGTGCGTCTCCGCCGAGGAGTCCAGACAGGACCTGGTCGAGGTCGAGCTGTTCCCCGAGGAGGAGGCGCATGTCGCCAACGCGGTGCGTCAGCGCCGCGCCGAGTTCACCACCGTCCGCTGGTGCGCCCGCCGGGCGATGGGCCGGCTGGGCCTCGCGCCCGCGCCGATCGTGCCGAGCCGCCGCGGCGCGCCGGGCTGGGACGAGCGCCTGGTCGGCAGCATGACCCACTGCCGCGGCTACCGGGCCGCCGCGGTGGCCTGGAAGACCGACGTGCACTCGATCGGCATCGACGCCGAGCGCAACGACCCGCTGCCGCAGGGCCTGCTGGAGTCGATCGCACTGCCGTCCGAGCAGGCCTGGGTGCGCGACCTGCTGCGCACGGGTGGCCAAGTGGCCTGGGACCGCCTGCTGTTCTCCATGAAGGAGGCGGTCTTCAAGACGTGGTACCCGCTGACCGGCCGGGAGCTGGACTTCGAGGAGGCCCGGATCACCGTCGACCCGGAGGAGGGCACCTTCCGGGCCCGGCTGCTGGTGGACCCGGGCACCGAGCTGTGCCCGCAGGTCCTGTCCGGCCGCTGGTACGCGGACGAGGAGATCCTGCTGTCGTCCATCGCGCTGACCGTGCCCGCCCCCGTACGGCGGGCAGCCCCCCACGTGGTTCTCGTGAGGGGCTGAGCCTGGCGCTGGACCCGCCCGCCCGTGCCGGGTGCGGCGGGTCTTCCGTGACGCGGGCCGGTCCGCATGACCGGCCGGCGTCGGATGGGAGTTGCCATCATGGTTGGTCCGTCGGGCTCACTTACCGTCAGGACCAGCGGTCGTCAGAGGACATGAGGTCCATCCCGTCAGTTCCAGCGGTCGTCTTCGGGCGTGGCGTGGGGCGTGGGGGCCGGGGTGGACACGGTGCCGGCGACGACGCCCACCGGGCGGTGGACGCCCGCCGCGTTCCCGGTGCCGAGAAGGACTCCCATGCAGGCGAGGGCCGCCACGAACATACCGGCTGCACAACGCACATAGCGGACATTGAATCGCATTGTCGTCTCCCCCGAGACTCAAATTAATCCGGCATTCAACCAACTCCCCCGGCCGGTTCCGACCGCTTCCGGAGGCAGGAGCAATATTGCTGGCCGGTACGACGGATAACCAAGGTGTCGCCGCTGGCGTACTGTTGCATGGCAACAAGTGCGGTGGGCCGGAAACAGCATGTGTGGTCGGTTAACGGGGGGTGAGCCGCCGGGATGGCGGAACGCGATTCGGTTTCACATTTCTCGGAGCTGGACGATGCCAGCGCCGCCGCCTACGGCCAGGCCGTGCGCCTCGGGAGGTTCGACCGCGAGGTCATCGCCGAACACCTGGGGCTGGCGCCCCGGGAGGTCGAGCGCGCCGAAACGGTCCTGCGGAACCTGCGGCTGCTCCAGCCGATGCCGGGGCGGCGCGACGTCCTGGTGCCGATCGGCCCCGACGTGGCGGCGGCCGACCTGGTCGGCGACGCCGAGCGGCAGATCCGCGAGCTCCAACAGGCCGTCACCAGCGTGCGCTCGACGCTGATCTCGCTGCTGCCGACCTACTTCGAGGGCCGCCGGGAGCGCAACAGCCTGGAGGCCTTCGACATCGTCAGCGACGCCGACCTGGTCCAGTCGATGATCGACGAGCAACGCGAGCGGTGCCGCAGCGAGGTGCTCATGGTCCAGCCCGGCGGCCCGCGGCCGTCGAACCTCCTGAGCGCCGCGCGGGACTCGGCGACCTCGATGCTCTCCCGCGGCGTGCAGATGCGCACGATCTACCAGCACACCGCCCGCAGCGACCTGCCCACCCGCGCCTACGTCCGCGACATCGTCGACCTGGGCGGGGAGTTCCGCACCTGCGACGAGCTGATCGACCGGATGTTCATCTACGACCGCGAGGTGGTGTTCCTGCCCGAGCGCTCCGGCGGCCCCGACGCGACGCCCGGGGCCGCAATCGTGCGCGAGCCCGTCCTGGTGACCTTCCTGTGCTCGGTCTTCGAGTACATGTGGAACAACGGCAGCCCGTTCACCGCCGAGTCCACCAAGGCGCCGGCCGTCAACGACGACCTGAAGTCGGCGATCGTGCGGCTGATGGTGCAGGGCTACAAGGACGAGATGGTGGCGCGCCGGCTCGGCATGTCGGTGCGCACGTGCCGGCGCCACATCGCGGAGATCACCGAGGACCTCCAGGCGACCAGCCGGTTCCAGGCGGGCTACAACGTGGCGGCGTCGCAGCTGCTCGACCTGGACCGGCCGGCCGCGCTCGGTCCCGGCTGACGGCCGGGCCGTCGTCACCCGCCGTTCTCCAGGGCGTCGTTGATGGCGTCCACCCAGTCCGGGTCGAGCATGGTGGTGATGACGGTGTCGGCGGTGCCGCCGAAACCGGCGTCGTAGACGGCGGCGCTCACGCAGTAGCCGCTGTCCAGGGTGAACGTGCGGAACGCCCACTCGTCGCCGGTGCCGGTGGTGCCGTCGGGCCGCTGCACCCGCACCGGCTTGCCGTCCGGGCCGAAGCCGAAGTCGGTGAAGCGGAACTGCATGCCCTGCCCGATCGCCTTGCTGTAGGCCTCCTTGAGGGTCCACAGCCGCACCAGCCCGGCGTCCCGCTCGGCCTCGGGCAGGGAGGCCAGCGAGACGAGCTCGAACGGCGTGCAGACCGTGCGGCCGAGCCCGTTGCCGTACAGCGGCCGGTCGGCGCGTTCGGCGTCGACGCCGATCAGGCCGCGCCGGGTGAGGCCGACCAGCAGCAGGCCCTCGGTGTGGCTGAGGCTGATGTCGATCTGGTCGTAGCCGCGCAGGTACGGGCGGCCGGTGGGCCCGTACGCGAGCTCCAGGGCGGCCGGGTCGCCGCCGAGGACCTTGCTGGCGGCGGTCTTGAGCATCACCCGGGACGCCGCGTAGCGGGCCCGGACGTCGGCGTGGGCGAGCTCCAGGTAGCGGCTCCAGTCCCGGCCGAGCACCCGGCGCAGCTCGTCGTCCTTCGGCATCCCGGGCAGGAGTTCGGCCAGTTCGGCGTGGACGAGGGCGGTGCCGTCCTCCCGGAGCCGGCGGCCGGCCTCGTCCCAGGCCGGGTCGGGGCCGCCGCCCACCCGGATCGGGGCGCCGAGCGGCGGGCCGAGCGCGGAGTCTCCGGGGGCGGTCATCGAACCTCCGTGGCGAGTTCGTGGAGTCGGCCCAGGGTGCGGGCCTCGATCAGGTCGCGGATCGGGAGGTTCCGCTTCGGCGGCTGCTGCCGGCGCTCCAGCACGGTGACCAGCTGGAGCAGCAGGACGGAGTCCCAGCCGGGAACGGCCTCCAGCCCGCTGTCGGGCCCCAGCCCCGCCGGCTCGAGATCCAATTCCTCCCTGAGCAGATCCATAAAGGCGTCGAAACCCACCGGACTCACCTCGTCCCCCGCATTTCTTCCCGCTCCACCAAGAATTCGTAAACATCCGATACGACGGATCCGTCCGGCGAATTCGCCGAAGACCTCGAAGAGCTCGAAGGCCTCGAAGTCCCCGCCACCCCGGCCACCTGCGCGGTCCCGGAATCCTTGGGTCCGATCATGACAATGTGGTCCGGGATCACCGGCAGTCCGTCCAGGTCGTGCCGGAAATGCACCCGGTCGGGGTGTTCCGCCACGGTCGCGAAGCCGAGCGCGGGGTAGAACCCGCGGGTCCGGCCGTTCTTCGGGGTCGCCCGGTACCACGCGTGGACGGCCCGCGCGCCGCGCTCTCCGGCCAGGGCCAGCACCGCCGCCAGGCACGCCTGTTCGACGCCCCGGGAGAAGACCCGGCAGCTGAGCCAGACGTTCTCCAGGTGCAGCCCGTCGTCGTCCCAGCGCCCGAGCACCGCGCCGGTCAGGCCGTTGGGGCCGAAGCGGTCGGAGGTGCGGGCGGCGAGCACCAGGGACCTCGGGTCGGCGGCGCGCAGGGCGAGCTGGGCGGCGGTGAGCCGCAGACCGGTCAGGTTGAACTGGTTGGTGCGCTGGGTCAGCTGGGCGAACCGTTCGAGCTCGTGCGGCGCGGCCGGGGCGAGCTCGACGCCCACCCGCAGCTCGCGCAGGAAGTCCGCCTCCCCGCCGGCCCGTTCGCGCAGCCGCGCGCGCTCGGCGTCGAGCCGGTACTGGCGGGTGCGGTCCTCGTCCTCGGCGGTGAGCCGCAGGCAGTCGAACCACCCGTCGGCGAGCAGCCGGGTGACGTGCAGCGCGGGCTCGTCGTCCAGCGGCACCAGCGCGACCTCGGGGGCGCCGTGGCGCACCCGGGCGCGCTCGGCGGGCGAGTCGTCGGCGAACACCAGGGCGCCGGGCGCGATGCCGAGGCCGGCGGCGATCTCCAGCAGGTTGCCGTCCTTGGGCTCCCAGTTCGCCCGCACCCGGACGAAGTCGTCGGGGCGCAGCACCAGGTCCGGGTGGTCGCGCAGCACGGCGGCCACCCGGTCCGGGTCGTTCTTGCTGCTCACGGCGAGCAGCACGCCCTGCGAGCCCAGTTGCTTGACGACGCGCTGGAAGGCGCCGAAGGCCTCGCCGCGCAGCGTCCCGGCGGCGGCGACGCCCTCGGGTCCGTCGTCGCCGAGGACGCCGTCCCACAGGGTCTGGTCGAGGTCGAGGACGAGGCACTTGCGGGCCAGTCCGCGGACGGCGCGGGCGAGGTGGGCCACCTCGCGGGCGTAGGCGGCCAGCAGCGGCTCGGTGTAGTGGGCCTGGGCGTAGGCGGCGAGCCGGGGGTCGTGCACCGGGCCGGTCTCGGCGACCAGCGGGTCGAGGTCGACGACCTGGACGCCCGGGCGCTCCTCGGCCAGCCGCAGCAGGCCGCTGTTGAACTCCCGCCAGACCAGCGCGAGCCGGGTCCGGGCGTGCCGGTCGATCAGCTGGTGGGTGTGGCGGCGGGTCAGCGGGACGGTGTTGAGCACGAGCGGGCCCACCCGACCGCCGGCCGGCGCGGCGAGTTCGGCGAGTTCGGCGAGCACCTCCGCGCCGGCCCGCTCGACGTCGGCGGGCCGCCACACGGCGGGCAGCCGGGCGAAGACGGTCTCCGGGTCGAGCAGGCACAGGGCGAGGTCGGCGCCGGCGCCGTGGAAGCGGCCGCCCGGGTCGCCGAGGTCGTAGCGGTACGCGCCGTGGTCGCCGAGCAGCGGGCGCAGCAGCAGGCCGTGCCGGGCGAGTTCGACGGTCAGCGGGTCGACCAGCCCGGCGACGGTGGACTGGCCGGTGATCGCCACCGTGACGCTCGGCGTGCCGGGGCTCGCGGCGGTCACGGCGTCCGGGTCGAGGCGGGCGAGCAGCCGGGCGGCCCGGCGCAGCGCGTCGGGGTCGGCGGCGAGCTCCTCGTCGGCGAGCAGTCCGGCTACGGCCGCGTACTCGCGCTCCAGCCGGCCCTGGGCGCGCAGTTCGCGCAGGCGGTCGAGGGCCGTCATCCGGCACCTCCGACGCGCTCCAGGCCGAGTCCCGTCTTGATCCACTTGCTGGACTCGACGGCCAGCACCAGCGCGCGCTCGCCGTCCGCCATCTCCTCCAGGAGCTGTTCGAGCTGGAGGAAGGGCAGGGCGTTGCCGGTGTTGCCGGTCCGCGTCACGCAGGAGACCTCGCGGGGTCCGTCGAGGGCCAGCTGCTTGACGATGCGTTCCGTCATCCGGCCGGAGAGCTGGGGCGGCAGCAGGTAGTCGACGTCCGCGGGGCGCCAGTCGAGCCGGTCGAGCAGCTCCCAGAGGATCTCGCCGGCCAGCGCGGGGACGCCCTCCTCGATGGCCTTGTAGTCCTCGCGGAGCATGGGCCGTTCGCTGTCGCGGTCGGTGACGCCGTACCAGTCGATCCGCTGGCCGGCCGGGCGGCCGCGGCCGACCAGGCGGTGCAGCACGCCGCGCACGGCGACGGCCTCGGCGAGCGGTTCGGCGGTGAGCACGGCCGCGCCGGCGCCGTCGCCGAAGAGCACGTAGTTGACCAGTTCGTCGGCCGGGATGCGGGCCGCGTCGGTGCGCAGGTCCAGGT
>NZ_JBFBDY010000351.1:0-6635 GCF_040683475.1 Kitasatospora sp. NPDC093558
CCGCCCCACCGAAGCGCTGACCACCGCACGAGCCCTCCCGCGGACGCTTCCGCGGGAGGGCTCGTGCGGAGACCGGAGCGGTTCCTACAGGTCGTAGTACAGCTCGAACTCGTGCGGGTGCGGGCGGAGGGCGATCGGGGCGATCTCGTTGGTGCGCTTGAAGTCGATCCACGTCTCGATCAGGTCGGGCGTGAAGACGTTGCCCGCGAGGAGGTACTCGTGGTCGGCCTCCAGGGCCTCCAGGACGGCCGGCAGGGAGGACGGGACCTGGGGGACGTTCGCGTGCTCCTCGGGGGCGAGCTCGTAGAGGTCCTTGTCGACCGGCTCCAGCGGCTCGATCTTGTTGCGGATGCCGTCGAGCCCGGCCATCAGCATCGCCGAGAACGCCAGGTACGGGTTGGAGGACGGGTCCGGCGCGCGGAACTCGATGCGCTTGGCCTTGGCGTTGGAGCCGGTGATCGGGATGCGGATCGCGGCCGAACGGTTGCGCTGCGAGTAGACCAGGTTGACGGGCGCCTCGAAGCCCGGCACCAGGCGGTGGTAGGAGTTCACCGACGGGTTGGTGAACGCCAGCAGCGACGGCGCGTGCCGCAGCAGGCCGCCGATGTAGTAGCGGGCGGTGTCGGAGAGCCCGGCGTAGCCCTGCTCGTCGTAGAAGAGCGGCGAGCCCTCGCTCCACAGCGACTGGTGGACGTGCATGCCCGAGCCGTTGTCGCCGAAGATCGGCTTCGGCATGAAGGTGGCCGTCTTGCCGTTGCGCCAGGCGACGTTCTTGATGATGTACTTGAACAGCATCAGGTCGTCGGCCGCGTGCAGCAGCGTGTTGAACTTGTAGTTGATCTCCGCCTGGCCGGCCGTGCCGACCTCGTGGTGCTGGCGCTCGACCTCCAGGCCGGACTTGGCCAGCTCCAGCGACATCTCGGCGCGCAGGTCGGCGAAGTGGTCGACCGGCGGGATGGGGAAGTAGCCGCCCTTGTACTTGACCTTGTAGCCGCGCACGTCGCCCTCGGCGGCGCCGGTGTTCCAGGCGCCGGCCTCCGAGTCGATGTGGTAGAAGGACGCGTTGGCGCTGGTGTCGAACCGCACCGAGTCGAAGACGTAGAACTCGGCCTCGGGCCCGAAGAACGCGGTGTCGGCGATGCCGGAGGAGGCGAGGTAGGCCTCCGCCTTCTTCGCGACGTTGCGCGGGTCGCGGCTGTAGGCCTCGCCGGTGACCGGGTCCTGGATGAAGAAGTTGATGTTGAGGTGCTTCTCGGCCCGGAACGGGTCGAGCCGGGCCGTGGCGAGGTCCGCGACGAGGGCCATGTCGGACTCGTGGATGGCCTGGAAGCCGCGGATGGACGAGCCGTCGAACATCAGGGTCTCGGACGGGTCGAAGGTCGCCGCGGGGACGGAGAAGTGCTGCATGACGCCTGGCAGGTCGCAGAAGCGGACGTCGACGAACTTGACGTCGTTGTCCTGGATGAACTGCTTCACTTCGGCGGCGTTGTTGAACAAAGCATCCTCCTCGGCGTGCGAATGCGGCTCACCCTAGGAATGGTCCGTTTCCGATCGGTGACCCGCTCGTTTCCTAGATGTTAACCACACCCGCCGAACGGGCGGCAAAGTCGTACGGTCCGGGGCAAAACGCCCCACCCACCTGCCCGTCCTCCGCGAAGTGGTCTGGACCACTTGGTAAGCCCGGGCGCCGGGATTCACTCGGTCGGGGAAGGCTCGCGGACGGCGGGGGAGCCGGTGGAGGCCCACGGTGTCAGCCCGGTTAGTGTGGATTCGTGGACACCAGAGAAGCGTTGGGATCGTGGATCGACGGCCCGAAGGCGGCCGCCGAGAAGATGGGCGCCGACTTCGGCTACCGCGGCGAGCGCCTCGGACTGCCCAAGGAGGGCCCCGGCTCGATCGCCGGCCCCGGCCGCCGGATCGGCGCCCTGTTCGTGGACGGCTGGCTGGTCTCCCTGGTCGCCTACGGGCTGCTGGGCAAGGGCACCGCGTCCTCGGCCAACCTGTGGACGACGCCGCTGTTCTTCGCCGTCACCGCGCTGCTGCTCGCCACGTCCGGCACGACGGTCGGCAAGCGGCTGTTCGGCCTGCGGGTGGTCCGGCTGGACGGCCGCCGCGCGACCGTCCCGCAGGTGCTCCTGCGCACGCTGCTGCTCTGCCTGCTCGTGCCGCCGCTGGTGTGGGACCGCGACACCCGCGGCCTGCACGACAAGGCGGTCGGCACCGTCGAGGTCCGGATCTGAGGTCCGGATCCAGGACGCAAGGCCCCGGAACGCCGAACGGCCCCGCTGCTCCTGAGGAGTGGCGGGGCCGTTGCGTGTCGACGGGGGGAGGGTCAGCGGGCCTGGCCGCCCTTGGGCATCCGGGCGCCCTTGGGCATCGGGCCCTTGGGGATCGGGGCCTTGGAGAGCAGGTCGCCCAGCGCGCGCAGGCGGTCGTTGGTCTCGGTGACCTGGGCCGGGGTGATGGCGCGGGGCAGGCGCATCAGGTGGATCTGCAGCTTCTTCAGCGGGATCTCGCCCTCGCCGTTGCCCACGACGATGTCGTGCACCGGCACGTCGCCGACGACACGCGCCATCTTCTTCTTCTCGGAGGCCAGCAGCTGGCGGACCCGGTTCGGGTTGCCCTCGCCGATCAGCGCGATGCCGGCCCGCCCGACGGCGCGGTAGACCGCGTCCTGGTTACGGGTGACGGCGACCGGGGTGGAGTTGGAGCTCCAGCCGCGCCGGATGTTGTTCAGCACCGCCGCGACGGCGCCCGGCTGCCCCTCCATCTGCCCGAACGCGGCACGCTCGGCCCGGCGCCCGAAGACGATCGCCATGGCCAGGAAGGCCACGATGAAGCCCAGGATGCCCAGGTACACCGGGTGGTCGATCGCGAAGCCGATGGCGAGGAACACGCCGAAGGTCAGCAGGCCGACGCCGGCGATGATCAGGCCGATCTTGGTGTCGACCTTCTTGGTCATGGTGTACGCCTGGCGGATCTGCTTGAGCCGCCCGGGGTTCTCGGATGTTTCCCTCGCCATAACGCTCATGGTACGTGGCACCGGTACGGGAACTCCAAGCCCGGGTACCCGTTCGCACCGAACCGTGACCCGTGTGCCTGGCCGCCGTCGCGGACAGCGACGAAATGCCCGCTTTCGTGCGCCCGGGGTGTCGCCGGCCGTCAGCTCCGGGCGGACTTCGCCCCCGCGCCGCCCGCCGCCGTCGGCGTGTCGTGGTGCCGGTCGGCCGCGTACCGGCGGTTCTCGCAGACCGCCGCCCAGGCGTTGCGCCGGGCGTGCCGCTGGCCGCCGGCCATCAGGACGCTCTCGGCGAACCGCACCGCGACTCCCACCGACCGGATCCGCATGCGCATCCCGGACAACTCCCCTCGTGACTGAGTGGCTGACTGGCTGAGTGGCTGAGAAGGATCGAACGACCGTAACGGGTCCATCGTCACCACCCCGTGTTACCAGCCCGTGACCTGGCAGTCAAAGTCCGGTGAAAACGAAAGGGCGGAGCCGGAGCTCCGCCCTTCCCATGGCTCAAACCGTTCGGAGCCGCCTGCCCGCGCTCAGACCGAGGCCTGCTCGCGCCGCTCCAGCGCCTGCCGGTACAGCCGGCCGGCCCGGTACGACGAGCGCACCAGCGGGCCCGACATGACCCCGGCGAAGCCCAGCTCCTCGGCCTCCTGCTGGAGCTCGACGAACTCGTGCGGCTTCACCCAGCGCTCGACCGGGTGGTGGCGCAGCGAGGGCCGCAGGTACTGGGTGATGGTGATCAGCTCGCAGCCGGCGCCGACCAGGTCGGCCAGCGCCTGGCTGACCTCCTCGCGGGTCTCGCCCATGCCCAGGATCAGGTTGGACTTGGTCACGAGCCCGGCCGCGCGGGCCTGGGTGATGACGTCCAGCGAGCGCTCGTAGCGGAACGCCGGGCGGATCCGCTTGAAGATGCGCGGGACCGTCTCGACGTTGTGCGCGAGCACCTCGGGGCGGGAGGAGAAGACCTCGGCCAGCTGCTCGGGCACCGCGTTGAAGTCGGGGATCAGCAGCTCGACGCCGGTGCGGCCGGCCTCGCGGTCGGCGGTCATCGCGTGCACCTGGCGCACGGTCTCGGCGTACAGCCAGGCGCCGCCGTCCTCCAGGTCGTCGCGGGCGACGCCGGTGATGGTGGCGTAGTTGAGGTCCATGGTGACGATGGACTCGGCGACGCGGCGGGGCTCGTCCCGGTCGAACTCGGCGGGCTTGCCGGTGTCGATCTGGCAGAAGTCGCAGCGGCGGGTGCACTGGTCACCGCCGATGAGGAAGGTCGCCTCGCGGTCCTCCCAGCACTCGAAGATGTTGGGGCAGCCGGCCTCCTGGCAGACCGTGTGCAGCCCCTCCTTCTTCACCAGCGACTGGAGGGCGTTGTACTCCGGGCCCATCTTCGCGCGGGTCTTGATCCACTCGGGCTTCCGCTCGATGGGGGTCTCGCTGTTGCGGACCTCCAGGCGGAGCAGCTTCCTGCCGTCGGGTGCGACAGCGGACACGTGCGACTCCTAGAACTAGACGGGGTACCCCCAGGGTACGCCTGTGGTTGTACGGCCTTCGCCGGGCAGGGCGCCCTGCAATCGCAGGGCAACCGAGCTACCGGCCAGTAGATTCCCCAGCTGATCCCCAGCTGATCCCCAGCCGATCCCCGGCTGGTCCACGACGATCCCCCGCTGTCGGGGAACGGCCGCCGGGTACCTCAACGGCTGAGCGCGGGCTCCGGCAGCTCGGCGAGGACCTCCGCGAGGTGCCGCTGGACCACGGGCAGCGCCGCGCCGACGGACAGATCGCGGCCGAGCTCGTTGGAGAGCGAGGTCACACCCGCGTCCCGGATGCCGCACGGCACGATCTTGTCGAAGAAGGTCATGTCCTGGGCGCAGTTGAACGCGAAGCCGTGCATCGTGACGCCGCGCGCGACGCGCACGCCGATCGCGGCGAGCTTGCGGTCGTCGCCGCGCTGTCCGGCGTTGGACGGCGCGTACTCGGGGCCGGCCAGCCGCGGGTCGATGCCCAGCGGCAGGCCCATCCGCAGGGTGAGCTTGCCGATGTCGACCACCTGGGCGGGGTCCACGACCGCGTCCGGGATGGTGTCGCCGAGCACCCAGACGCCGCTGCGGCCCTCGACCCGGGTGGTCCCCACGCCGAACTCGGCGGCGGCGCGGATCAGCGCCTCCTCCAGCCGGCGGACGTACGCGATGACGTCGATCGGGTCGGGCAGCTTGACGATCGGGTAGCCGACCAGCTGGCCGGGTCCGTGCCAGGTGATCTCCCCGCCCCGGTTGACCTCGACCACCGGCGTGCCGTCCAGCGGGAGGTCGGCCGGGTTGGTGCGCTTGCCCATCGTGTAGACGGACTGGTGCTCCAGCAGCAGCACGGTGTCGGGGATCTCGTCCGCGACCCGCAGCGCGTGCAGGCGCTGCTGCTCCTCCCAGGCCTCCTGGTAGGGCACCGTGCGCTCGCCTATGCCCAACGAAACGAAACGTACGTTCTCGCTCACCGTTTGCCGCTCCTTGCCGGGCGTTCGAGACCAACCTCGCCACTGTACGCCCAAGCCCGATCGGACCGTTCAGCCGTCCACCGGGCCGGGGCCCCACCAGGGCCTCACGCCTCCGCGAGCAACTGCAGCCGCAGCTCAACCGTCCGCCGGCAACTGCAGCCGCAGCTCAACCGTCCGCGAGCAACTGCAGCCGCAGCGCCAACTGCAGCTCCAGCGACCGCTCCGGCACGTTCCAGTCCCGCCCGAGCAGCGCCTCGACCCGGTCCAGCCGCTGCACCACCGTGTTCACGTGGACGTGCAGCTCGTCCTTGGCCCGGGTCAGGCTGCCCCCGCAGTCGAAGTACGCGCGGAGGGTGCGGACCAGCTCGGTGCCGCGCCGGGCGTCGTAGTCGAGCAGCGGGCCGAGCGTCGCGCCGACGAAGCCGTCCACGTCGTGCCCGTCGCCGAGCAGCACCCCGAGGAAGCCGAGCGCCCGCGCCGACGCGCCCTCCCCGGCGCGGCCGAGCACCCGCAGCGCCCGCAGGCAGCGCAGCCCCTCGGCGTACGACGCGGCGATCGCCGACGGGCCCGCGGCCGGGCGGCCCGCGCCGACGGTGACCGGGAACCCGGCCAGCCGGGCCAGCCGTTCGGCCGCCTGCCGGGCGGTCTCCTCCGGGTCGCCGCCGTCCGGCACCAGCAGGACGACAGCCTCGCCGTGCTCGGCGCCGATGCCCCGGGAGCCGAACAGGTACCGCCCGGCCGCGCCCGCGAGCCGGCCGCGGTCGGTGGCTGCGGCGCCGGCCGGTTCGGCGACCAGGACGAGGTGCGGGCGGCCGAGGTCGACGCCGAGCCGCCGGCCGCGCGCGGTGAGCCCGGCCGGGTCGCGGTCGGGGGCGGTCAGCAGGTCGGTGAGCAGTTCGCCGCGGACGCGGTTCTCGGTCTCTGCGACCGAGCGCCGCAGCAACAGGAGGAGCGCGGTGACCACGCCGGCCCGTTCGAACAGGCGCCGGTCGGCGTCGTCGAGGTCGGGCCGGCCGCGCAGGACCATCGCGCCGAGCGCGTCCTGCCCGGCGAGGACGGCGCACACCCACAGGCCGCCGTGGCGGACGGACCGGCCCTCGGCGCGCGACGCCGCGATCGCCCCGTCCAGCC